>CALPVO020000305.1 GCA_943327025.2 Janthinobacterium lividum | reverse complement strand
GTCGATTACCGCGAGCCTGCGCTAGGTTGGGCCGAAAGCCTGGTGGTGGGGGCACAGGTGCGCTCCATCGAAGGTTTGGCAGGGCTCGGCCTCTGGCACAAACCGTCAGGCGCGGAAAAGCTGCTGCGCCGTGGCTTGAACGATTTGGAACTGGTGACGCGTGGCATGGGGCGCTTGAATGACCCCCGCGGTCTGAACGCCTGGTGTGCCTGCGATGTGCGCTGAACGCATGCGCGGGATAGATTTCGCCATCGGGCTTTAGGCTTGCATGGAGAAGCGTTATCTGGATGCCGCAGAACTCCTGCGCGATTCCTGGGAATTGGCGCGGCGGGTGTATGCCAGCGGCTGGCACCCGACCCACTTGGTGGGGCTGTGGCGGGGTGGGGCACCGGTCGCGGTGGCGGTCCACGAGTGGCTTGCCTTCCACAGTGTGGTAACGGGCCACTGCGCCATTCGTACACGCTCCTACACCGCCATCGGCGAGCAAGCAGCCACGGTGGCTGTCGATGGTCTGGAGCCTTTGGTGGCAGTGCTGCAGCCGGAAAGCCGCTTACTTTTGGTGGATGACATCTTCGATTCTGGTCGCAGCCTGGCCGCCGTAGTGGAGGCTTTGCGAGAGCGTTGTGGCGAGCGTATGCCCCTTGAGGTACGCACGGCGACTGTCTACTACCACCCCGGACACCGCGTGGCGCCCCACGGTCCCTCGTATCACGTCCATGAAACGGACTGCTGGCTGGTATTCCCCCACGAGCTGCTGGGGTTGGACCGCGCTGAAATCCTCAGGTATAAGCCGGAGGTACCACTGGGTCCTCTTCGCTCTTCGCAGGAACCTCAGGAAAAACCATGAAACTCCACCCGACTGATGGCTTCGATAACGCCGCCCGCCACTATCGGCATATCGAAGCGCGCCCACTCGCGGCGGCCATGGGGGCTGAGATTTGTGGCGTCAGCGTGGCAGACGTCACGGACGAACAGTTCGCTGAAATACGCGCTGCCCTGTTTCACCACAAGATGATTTATTTCCGTGGCCAGCAAATGACCCACGCCGACCACGAGGCTTTCAGTCTACGGTTTGGTGCCTTCGCCGAAGACGCCTACACGAAGGGCGTCCCCAGTCACGTGAATGTGCACCCGCTCATTCGCGAGGCAGACGACGCTTCCGTCATGGTGTTCGGTTCTGGCTGGCATACCGATTCGCCGTTTCTGGCCGAGCCCCCGTCTATCACTTCGTTGCGTTCTGTACAAATCCCGCCGTTCGGCGGTGACACCATTTGGGCTAATTCCGCGCTGGCTTACCGCACGCTGAGTCCTGCGTACCGCCAACTCATCGCTGGCTTGCAGGTGCGCTTTTCCATGCGCGATGTGCTGCAGTCGGCGCAGGCTTCCGCCGTGGAAAACGATACGCCTCTGGGCAAGTTGTCGGCGCTCAAACATGCCGCCAGCTTGCCCGAGGACGTGCTGCGGAAAGTCCGCGGCAACACTCACCCCTTGGTGCGGACGCATGCCATCACCGGCGAGAAGTCGCTTTATCTGGACTCGTCCTACGGGGTTGGGATTGACGGCATGACGCCTGCCGAAGCAGCGCCGCTTCTGCAATATCTTTGTGAACACATCACGCAACCGGCCTTCACTTGCCGCCTGCGTTGGGAGCCCGATATGCTGGCCCTGTGGGACAACCGTCTGTGCATCCATCAGGCCTTCAACGATTACCAAGGCTACCGCCGCGAGATGTACCGCACTACCATTGCGGGTGAAGTGCCGGTCTGAGGAGGGTTCATGAATCTGCGTTCCTTGCGGTATTGGTTGCCGCTGTTGGCAGCCTTGTGCAGCGCCGGCTGCGCCACGCCTTTCTACGATGCCAAGACTGCCGGCCCGCAGATCGAAACTGCTTTGGGCCTGGCACCTGGCAGCGTGGCCTTCCATGCCGCTTGTCAGTTCGGCCAGGCGGGCCGTGTGAACCGGGCCACGGAGTTCTTTCCGGCCGCATGCGCCGCGGATGCCGAACGGCTGTATGTCGTCGAATGGGACGAGGCGAAGAAAGCCTATCGCGCGGGCATGGACGTGCCGTTTGCCGCCCTGGAAAGCGCGAGCTACTACAAAGGCTTGTTCGACGAAGTGCAATTGCCTATCGATGGTGGAGTTTTGTCTCTGCTCACCGGCAAGGCGCAGCCGCTTCATGCCTACTTGGTGGCGCGCGGCGTGAAAGACGTGCCGTCGGCGGGTGAGGTGCTGGCGCGCGCCCCCCCGGCACCCACTACCATCTACGTCTATATTCCGCGGTGATTGCCATGAACCGTGTCCACTTGGTCAATGCCCGCCACGCTGTGCTGTGTCTGCTGTTTCTCGGTTCGGCTGCCATCGCGGCACCACCACCCGCGGAATACCCCGATGCGCCTCCCGCAGCGGTTCCCGGGCCGGTGGTGGCACCGACGCCCGCTGCAGCGACGCCTCAAGACGTGCCGGCACCTGTCATGCGCCCAGTGCCGTTCGCACCACCACTTTCACCCGCACCACCGCCACCGCGGCCGTTGCCGCCGTACCCCGACGTCAAGGCGCAAAAAAATCTTCCCTTGCTTCAGGCATTCCTGCCCTCCTTGCGTACGCTGGGTGCCGACGAAGGCGTGGTGCGCTTTGCCTTGGTCACCAACGACGTGCGGGGTCGTCGGCCCGACGTGATTACGGTGGCCAGCACCACGGCACGGTTCGAAATTCGTCCAGTGTCCGATGGTTTCGCCAATAACCTCGGGCTGTACACGGCGGTGTTACCCGCCGGGCGCTATCACCTGTCCGCCATTGCGGATCGCGTGGCGTTCCGCTGGATCGATTTCAACGCGGCGGCACAGGGTGGGCTCGGTTCCTTCGATGTCCGTCCGGGCCAATTCGCCGATCTTGGTACCTTGATGTTGACGCCCAATATTGGCGCTTGGCTCATCGGCCGTTCGCTCGACATCACGACCCCGCCTGAGGCTTGGCGTGAGGCGGCACCCGTTGGCGAAAAAGTGCTGGCCAAGCTACCGGCGGGAGGCAGTTGGAGCGGTGAGGCGTTTCAGCAGCGCTGGTTCGAAGTGAATCTGGAGCGTGGCCCTGTCGGTTTGCAGAGCTTGCGGGAGCTGCCTGATGGCCGGATGCTGGCGCCTTCGGCGCTCGGCAAACTGCTGGTGCGCGCCGTGGATGGAACGTGGTCTACGTTGACGGCGCCACGCCCCTGGCCTTTGCTGTGGGCGACCGCTGGCGCTGGCCCCGGGGAATATGTGGCGTTGACGGAATGGAACCGTTGCGTGGTGTTCGCGGCGGACGGCACCAGCCGTGAAGTGTCCCTGAGTGGACTCCCGACGGGGCGCGCGCTGTTCGTGAGCCGTTCACCGCAAGGCGAGTGGTATCTGGCGCAGGAAGTTCGTGGGGCTTTGCGCCTCTACCGCGCGACAACGCTGGACGCGGAACGTTGGGACGAAGTCGGTGCCGTGCAACTGACGGAGAGCCTCTGGTCGGGAAACCGCGGTGCCTGGGCCTTGGATACTCCGGAGGGCATCTTGCTGGTGCAG
>CALPVO020000304.1 GCA_943327025.2 Janthinobacterium lividum | reverse complement strand
GTGGAGAAGGACATCGCCCAGCGCCTTGAAGGCGTGATGATTTCCAACGGCACCGGCAAGGTGCTGGCCTACGCCTTGTTCGCGCTGCAGGAGCGTGGGCGCCTTATGGTCGCCCCGGGCGATGAAGTTTACGAAGGCATGCTCGTGGGTATTTGTGCCCGCGACAATGACATGACCGTGAACCCGCTGAAGGCGAAGAAGCTCAGCAACGTGCGCGCCGCCGGCAAGGACGAAAACGTCATGCTGTCGCCGCCTATCCGCTATTCGCTCGAGCAGGCCATGGAATTCATCGCCGACGACGAACTGGTGGAAGTGACGCCCCTGAACCTTCGCCTGCGTAAGCGGGAACTGAAGGAAGCAGACCGCCGCCGTTCGGGTCGTTCGAACGAGTCCAGCGAGGACTGACGACTCCGTCACAGCGCCCTGGTCGGGGCGCGCCCTAGACTCCCTGCCGTAAGGTTCGCCGGTTTCAAGGCGTTCCACAGGGAGTTGTCGGGTCCATGTCTGTGCCACCCCTATCGGCGGGCGCCTTCCAAGGCCCCCCGCAAAGCGCCCCCGCAGAGCGCCTGCCCACTGCCGTCTTGGCCAGTTTGGGGTTGGAACCTGCTGTCGTGCCGCCGTTGGCCAGTACGCCCATTGCCCAGGCCATTGCCACGGGCCGCTTCCGTCGTTTCAATCGCCTGCTCGAGCGGCAGCTCACCCAGTCCGTCGGCGGGGCCGGTACGGATTGGGAGCAGTTGCTGCGCTTGGTGAGCGCCCATTACGACCAAACGGACGAAGAACGCCGCGGCGTGGTTCGCTCCATGCAACTCATGGCCGCCGAAACCGACGCCCTGAGCCGCGAACTACGCGAACAGACCGATAGCCAACTGCAGGCGGTGTTGGATCACGTCGAGGACGTCATCCTGACGGTGGATGAAGCGGGCCACGTGGACCTCTTCAATCCCACCGCCGAACGTGTATTCGGTTATACCGCCGCGGAAGTGCAGGGCAAACCCTTGTCCTTGCTGTTGCCGTGGCTGGTGTTGGATGGCCTGGATCTCGACACCGCGTTGGTGGGCTTGGCTAACCGCGCAGAAGACACTCGCGTGGACCTAGCCGCCCATGCCACCCGCGGGCGGCGCAAGGATGGCCGTGAGTTCGACGCGGAGTTCGGCGTCAGTGAGGCGCGCCTCGAGCGGCAGCGGGTGTTTATCGTCTGCTTGCGTGACATCTCGCGCCGCGCTGCGGAAGCCGCGCTCGCCACCGCCGAACGTATCTTGCTGGAACATCTCGCCGCGGATTCGCCGCTGGAACGTTCGCTCGAGGCCATGCTGCTCGCTGCTGCGGCGTCCATGGGTGGTTGTCGGTTCGCGGTGCAGTATTTCAACGCGTCTACCGGTCGGCTGCAGCATGGCGTGGGGCCACAGCTGGCGCGAGAATTCCTCGCGGCCATGGACGGCGTGCCGGTAGGCGAACCGGGTTATGGCTCTTGCGCTTCGGCTCTCGCCCACCGCGGTGAGGTGTGGGTCGAGGACGTAGCGGGCGACGAGCGCTGGGAACACCGTGCGGAAGCGGCGGGCTTGGCAGGTATCGTCAGTGCTTGGTCCGTGCCTTTGAACAGCCTCGACGGCGAACCGCTCGGCACCTTGGCCGCCTACGGAAGTGTGGCCCGCATGCCCGGTCGGCATGAACAGGAAACGCTGGCGCGCCTCGGTCGGCTGGCGGCGCAAGCCATCGAGCGTCACCGTCATGCAGAAGCCCTGCGAGCCAGCGAACAACGCTTCCGGCGTTTGTTCGAGAATGTGGTCGAGGGTGTTTACCAGTGCACGCTAGACGGTAGGTTGTTGGTAGGAAACCCGGCGTTGGTTCGCCTGTTCGGGGCAACGGATTTCGCGACGCTCGAAGGGCGCCGCTTCGAAGATTTCGCGAAAGAGCCACTGGCCCGCGAGGAACTGCACCAACGCCTCCTGCTGGAAGGCGAAGTGCTTGACCATGAATTTGAACTGCGGACCGTGGATGGCCGCTGCCGGACCGTGGCCGAAAATGCTCGGTTGATGCGTGATGGCGATGGGCGCGTGTGTGGCTTCGAGGGCACGCTGCACGACATCACTAGCCGCCGTTTGGCAGAACTGGCCGTGCTGGATGAAAAAGACCGCGCGCAGGTGACGTTACAGTCCATTGGCGATGCGGTCATCAGCACTGACGCACTGGGCCAGATTGACTATCTGAACCCCACGGCCGAGCAACTGACGGGCTGGGCTGCGGCAGAGGCCGTTGGCATGCCGTTGGTGCAAGTGTTCCCGTTGGTCCACGAAACCTCTGGTGAAGCCCTGCCGACCTTGCTGCGTCTGCCGTTGGTAGATGGCATGCCTTGGACGGCGCACGACCATGTCGCCTTGCGGTGTCGTGATGGGCAGGCGCTGGGCGTGCAGTGTTCTGCCAGCCCCATTCGCGACCGTCATGGTGAAATCGCCGGCGCAGTCGTGGTTTTCCGCGATGTCAGTCGCGAGCGTCGCCTGCGCCGCGCGCTGTCTTACCAAGCCTCGCATGACGCTTTGACGGGCCTCATCAATCGCCGCGAATTCGAGGCCAAGCTGCACTTCTTGCTGGAAGCCACACGCGCTACGCCGGTTCGCCAGCACGCACTCGTGTATGTGGATCTTGACCAGTTCAAGGTGGTGAATGACACCTGTGGCCACCCGGCGGGCGATCGGTTGCTGAAGCAGGTGACCTTGTTGTTGCAAACCCGCGTACGTACGCGTGACGTGTTGGCCCGCTTAGGCGGTGACGAATTCGGTCTGCTGCTCGAGGACTGCGCGCTCGACCAGGCTATGCGTATCGCCGAGGCGGTTCGTCAGTCCATTCGCGAGTTCCGCTTTGTCAGCGGAACCCATTCCTTGAACATTGGTGCTTCCATTGGCGTGGTGGAAATCAATTCACGCAGTGAAAGCGCCGCCTCCGTGATGAGCGCCGTGGATGTTGCCTGCTATTCCGCAAAGGAAGGCGGTCGCAATCGCATCCATCTGTACCAGGCGGGCGAAGTGCCGCTGCGGCATCGCGAGATGCAGTGGGTCTCGCGCGTGCAGCGTGCCTCCGATGAAGGACGTTTCGAGCTGTATTTCCAGCGCATTCTTGCCATCAGCAAGGCGGCAGTCGCCCAGGACGGGGGGCACTACGAACTGATGCTCCGCATGCGTGACGAGGAAGGCAAGCTGGTAGCACCGAGCGAGTTCATTCCCGCTGCCGAGCGCTACAACCTCATGCCTGGCATTGACCGCTGGGTAGTGCGCGAGGCCCTCGCCAAACTGGTAGCTCGCAAGGGCAGCGGTCAGCGGCACTCCATTTCCTTGAATCTTTCCGGCACCACCTTGAACGACGAACGTTTCTTGGAGTTCTTGTTGAGCGAGCTGTCGCAGGTGGAATTGGAGCCGGGCGCGCTATGCTTCGAGATTACCGAGACCGCGGCGATTACGCACATGACCAACGTGGTGTACTTCATGCGCCAACTGAAGGCGCGTGGCGTACGTTTTGCCCTCGACGATTTTGGTTCGGGGCTGTCATCGTTCAGT
>CALPVO020000303.1 GCA_943327025.2 Janthinobacterium lividum | reverse complement strand
TGCCGCCGTGGCTGCCGTGGCCCTCGATGTGACTTCCACCAGTAGTGTGGCCGCCGCGTTTGCGGCTATTCCCGCCGAGTTCGGCGTACCGGATATCGTCATCAACAACGCCGGCACCACTCATGCCGCCTTGGCGCTCGAGCAAACCGAAGCGGATTGGGACCGAGTGGTGGACACCAACCTGAAGGGCGCCTTTCTGGTAGCGCAGGAAACCGCGCGGCGGCTGATTGCTGCTGGCGCTGAGGGCTCCATCATCAACATCGCCTCAGTGCTCGGCTTGCGGCAGGCGGCTACCGTAGCGCCGTATGCGGCCAGTAAGGCCGGGCTCATTCAGTTAACGCGCGAATTGGCGCTGGAATGGGCGCGCCACGGTATTCGTGTGAACGCCATTGCGCCGGGCTATTTCCTGTCGGACTTGAACCGCGATTACTTCGGCACGCCAGCCGGCGAAGCGCTGGTGAAGCGCGTGCCCCAGCGTCGCTTGGGGCAACCGGCAGACCTTGATGGCGCGCTGCTGCTGCTCGCCAGCGACGCCTCGCGTTTCATGACGGGCGCGGTGTTAAGCGTGGACGGCGGGCATTCGGTGAGTTCGTTATGAGCACGCTTGAACAAATGACGAGCGCAGTGCGCGCCGGCTTTGAACTGGACACTGCGCCCTTGCTGCAGTGGTTGCGAACGCACGTGCCTGAATTCGCCGAAGCCAGTACGCTGGAACTGCGCCAGTTCCGCGGCGGCCAGAGCAACCCCACTTACGCCATCACGGTGGACGGCCGCCACTTCGTGCTGCGCAAGAAGCCGCCCGGCCAACTGCTGCCCGGTGCGCATGCGGTCGACCGCGAATACCGCGTTATTGCGGCGCTCGGCACTCAGGGCTTTCCCGTGGCGCGCGCGGTGGCGCTGTGCGAAGACCCGAGCGTTGTCGGCACGACGTTCTATGTGATGGACCATGTGGAAGGGCGCATTTTCTGGGACCCGCGCTTGCCCGAGGTGCCCCGCGAAGGGCGTGCGGCCATCTGCGATGCCATGAACGCTACGCTCGCGCAGTTGCATGGCATTTCGCCGGCCGCAGCAGGCCTCGCCGATTTCGGCAAAGCCGGTAATTACTTTGCCAGACAGTTGGCGCGCTGGGGTGGTCAATACCGTGATGACACGGCAGCTGGCCGCGTAGCGGACATGGACCGCTTGCTGGACTGGTTGCAGGCGAATATTCCGCCGGGCGACGATGCCGCTTTGGTGCACGGCGACTTCCGCGCCGACAACATGATCTTCCACCCCACCGAGCCGCGCGTGCTGGCGGTGCTCGACTGGGAGCTGTCCACACTCGGACACCCATTGGCGGATTTTGGCTATCACCTCATGACCTGGCGCATGCCGAGCAACGCTCTGCCGGGGCTGATGGGTGCTGATTTGGCGGCGCTCGGGTTGCCTTCCGAAGAGGCCTACGTGGAGGCCTACTGCCGACGCACCGGCCGAGCCGGCATCGACAACCTCGACTTTTATCTGGCTTTCAACTTCTTCCGTCTTGCCGCCATCTTTCACGGTATTCGTGGGCGTGCCATCCGCGGTACCGCGGCCAGTGCGCGAGCGAAAGAGTTTTCCAACCACGTTGAAGGGATTGCTGCGCTGGGTTGGGCCCAGGCAGAGCGCGCCCAGCGCTGAGCCCGGCGCTGAGCCGAGTGCTGAGCCCAGTGCTGAGCCCATTGCTGAGCAATGGGAAAGCGTGGCAAAGGCCGCCCTCCGGGTGAGGCGCCGGGTTATTGCCCGGCCTGTCCCTCGTCGCGCGACGCCGGTGGCGCAAGGCGCGCCAAACTGATGTCGCGAATTCCCAAGCCTTCCAGTTGGTCGACCACGGCATCGTAGTCGTCGACGCTGGCCATGGGCCCAATGCGCACGCGCCACAGCGCTTTGCCATCGCGGCTGCCCCGCACTACCAGCACGTTCTTCACGCCGCCCTCGTTCAGGCGCTCGCGCAGGGCCACGGCATTGGCTTCGATGCCGAAGGCGCCCACTTGCGCGTAAAGCAGGCCACCGTTGGCTTGCGCGGCCAAACGCGGTACGGAAGGCGCGCGCGGCGCGCTGGCGGCCATGGCAGGCGTCATCTCCGGCAGGAGTCCATCGTCGCCCGGGGGCAGAATGGCCTCTACTTCAACGAAAGCCGTGCCCTTGTTCAGCATGCCCAGCTTCATGGCAGCGGTATACGACAGGTCGACGATGCGGTTGTGCTTGAACGGGCCGCGGTCGTTCACACGCACCGTGACAGATTTGCCATTCGCCAGATTCGTTACCTTCAAATACACCGGAATGGGCAGGGTACGGTGCGCGGCGGTCATGGCATACATGTCGTAGGCCTCGCCGTTAGCCGTGTTCTTGGCATGGAAGTCGGGACCGTACCAGCTGGCCACACCACGTTCGCGATAGCCGGCGGCAGAGCGCAACAGTTGGTAGGTTTGGCCAAGCACCGTGTACACGGGCGGGTTGCCACGGCGCGTGCGTGTTTCTACTCGCGGCTGGGCGTCACCGATAGCGGCGAGTACTTCGCGCGGTGGTGGTGGCGGTGCCTGGCCGGTCGCCAAGGAGCTGACGCCAGGGCCAAAGGGCGGGACCGGGCTGGTACCACTGCTCGGAGGGGGTGCCACTTCGGCGCCGGTGGCAGCGCTGGGTACAGCGCTGGGTACAGCGCTGCTACTGGGGATGGCGTTGTCGCTGCTGATGCGTGGGGGAGTCGTGGCTGCCGCGGGAGGCGCCATGGGAGACGCTGCGGGGCGCGTTGCAGAATGTGCCACCGGATGAGGCGTGCGCGGCGTAGCCACGCAGCCGGCAAGTAGCGCGAGCGCCACCATCAGGGCCAGCGAGCGGTAAGTCATGGCGTGGGCGACGAGGCCGTGGCGGAGACTGGCGGCGCAGGGCTTGGTGCCGTGCTCGACGATGAGCTGGGTGCCGTAATCGGCGCGGCCATGGGCCCAGCGGCATCGGCCTGTGCCAATGCGCTGCGCACGGCCTCCGCCAATTCGTTCACGGTCAGTGCGTAAAGCACGCTGCGGTTGTAGCGCGTAATAACCCAGAGGTTCTTGTAGCCGACGAAGTACGTGGGGCCCAAGGCACCGCGGACCGCCACGAACATGGTGGGAGCCGTTTCGGGCAGCAAGGCCTCGAACTCCACCCCTTTGCGTTGCAGGCTGTCGACGGTTTCCGGCGTGGCCAGCTTGCTGCCATCGAGGATGACGTTGTCGGGGTCGAACAGCGTGGCCGGCACTACCACCGGCTCGCCAGTCACCCAGCCATGCTGCTTCAGAAAATTCGCCACGCTGGCGAAGACGTCGGGCCAAGTGCTCCAAAGGTCGATCTTGTCATTGCCATCGCCGTCGCGCGCGTAGGCACGCACGCTGCGCGGCATGAACTGTGGTGCTCCCATCGCTCCCGCGTAGGAGCCGGTGACCTGCAAAGGGTCCATGCCATGTTCGCGAGCGAGCAACAGAAATTCTTCCAGTTCTGCACGGAAGTAAGGTGCACGGGGTGGGTAGTCGAAGGCGAGTGTGGCCAGCGCATCCAGGACGCG
>CALPVO020000302.1 GCA_943327025.2 Janthinobacterium lividum | reverse complement strand
GTGACCGAGCCGCTGGAAGGCGTGCCGCCGAACCTGCCTGTGCTGCGCGTGCAAGACGAATGCGCGTACTACAAGGAAGATGCCGGCAAGATTCTCATGGGCTGCTTCGAGCCTGTGGCAAAGCCTTGGGGCATGAAGGGCATCTCGAAGGACTTCTGCTTCGACACGTTGCCGGAAGACTACGACCACTTCGAGCCTATTCTGAACGACGCCATGCGTCGTGTGCCGAAGCTGGCCGATGCGGGCATTCAGTTGTTCTTCAACGGCCCGGAAAGCTTCACCCCCGACGACCGCTACTACATGGGCGAAGCGCCGGAAGTGAAGGACCTGTTCGTGGCCACGGGCTTCAACTCGGTGGGTATTGCCGCGAGTGGTGGTGCCGGCAAGGTGCTGGCGGAATGGATTCGCGACCGTCGCCCGCCGATGGACCTGGCTGATGTCGACATTCGTCGCGCCATGCACTTCCAAGGCAACAAGCGCTATCTGCACGACCGCACCGTGGAAACGTTGGGCCTGCTGTACGCCATGCACTGGCCGTACTACCAGTACCAGACCGCGCGTGGCGCGCGCCGCTCGGCGCTGCACGACCGTCTCGTGGCCGCGGGCGCCTGCATGGGTGAGACCGCTGGTTGGGAACGCCCGAACTGGTATGCCGCGCCTGGCTCCAACCCGCAGTACAAATACAGCTATGGCCGCCAGAACTGGTTCGACAACTGCCGCGAAGAATGCCTCGCAGTGCGCGATGCCGTCGCCCTGTTCGACCAGACCTGCTTCCCGAAATTCCTCGTGCAGGGTGAAGACGCTTGCGCCTTCCTGAACCGTTTGTCTTGCGCGAACGTCGATGTTGCCCCGGGCCGCATCGTCTACACGCAGTGGCTGAATGAGCACGGCGGCATCGAAGCCGACCTGACCATCACGCGTCTCGCCGCGGATGAATTCATGGTCGTCACTTCGGCCATCTGCCAAACGCGGGACCTCGCTTGGCTGCGTAGCCACTTGAAGGCGGAAGGCCGTCTGCACTGCACGGTCACTGACGTCACCGCTGGCGTGGCGATGATCGGCATCATGGGCCCCAACAGCCGTGCGCTGTTGCAGGAGCTTTCAGGTGCCGACCTTTCCAACGAAGCGCATCCGTTTGGCACTTCGAAGGACATGGAGATTGGTTACGCGCGCTTGCGCGCCAGTCGCATCACGTATGTCGGCGAGCTCGGTTGGGAACTTTATATTCCGGCCGAACACGTGATGGATGTGTACGAGCGCTTGGTAGAAGCCGGCCCGAAGTATGGCTTGCGCCACGCGGGCTACCACGCCATGGGCGCGTGCCGTACAGAAAAGGGCTACAAGCACTGGAGCCACGATATCGCCGAAGAAGACACGCCGCTGGAAGCGGGCATGGCCTTCACGGTGGCGTGGGACAAGCCGGGCGGCTTCATCGGCCGCGAGGCGCTGCTGGCGCAGAAGGCCAAGGGCCCGCTGCAGAAGCGCATGGTGTACGTGATGCTGGAAGACGATTCCGCCACGGCGCCGCTGCTGTACCACGAAGAGCCCATCTGCCGTGACGGCATCATCGTCGGCTCCACGAGCAGTGGCGCTTGGGGCCATCGCCTCGCGAAGTCCATCGGCATGGGTTATGTGCGCTGCCCAGAGGGCGTCACGGCGGATTGGCTGAATGGCGGCACTTGGGAAGTGGAGGTGGCGTGCAAGCGCTACGCCGCCCGCGTGCAGCTGCAGCCTTTCTACGACCCGAAGAACGAACGCATCAAGAGCTGAGAACAACCATGAAATCGCATGCACAGGTCGTCATCATTGGCGGCGGCTCGGTGGGCTGCAGCGCCCTCTACCATCTCACTCAGCTGGGCGTCACCGACGCCGTGTTGCTGGAGCGTGACGAGCTGACGGCCGGGTCTACCTGGCACGCGGCCGGCAACTGCCCGAACTTCTCCACTTCGTGGAACATCATCAAGCTGCAGCGCCACAGCACCAAGCTGTACGCATCGCTCGGCGAGAAGGTCGGTTACGACATCAATTACCACATCACCGGCAGCATTCGCCTCGCGCATACGCGCGACCGCATGGACGAGTTCCGCCACGTGGTGTCGCAGGGCCATGCGCAGGGCATCGATTTCGAAATGCTCAGCCCCAGCGAAATCCGCGAGCGCCATCCGTTCCTCGAGACTCACGACATTCTGGGCGGCTTGTACGACCCGTATGACGGCGATATTGACCCCTCGCAGCTGACGCAGGCTCTGGCCAAGGGTGCTCGCGACGGCGGTGGCACAATCCATCGCAACACGCGCGTTACTTCCATCACGCGCACGCCTTCGGGCGAGTGGCGTATCGAGACGAACCAAGGCGTCATCACGGCCGAGAAGGTCATCAACGCCGGCGGCTACCGCGGTGGTGAAGTGGCGGCCATGGTCGGCGCGTTCCTGCCCATCGTCACCCTGTCGCACCAGTACTTGGTCACAGAAGATGTGCCCGAACTGCTGGCCCGCGGCGATGCACGCCTGCCGCTCGTTCGCGACCCGGACGTCAGTTATTACCTGCGTCAGGAGCGTCACGGCTTTATCTTGGGCCCCTACGAGTGGGATGCCCGCGTGCATTGGCAGGACGGTATTCCCGACCAGTTCGCGCACCAGCTGTTCGACGACGACACGGACCGCCTCGAGAAGTACATCGAAGACGCGTGCCTGCGCGTGCCGCAACTCGGCAGCGTTGGCATCAAGCGCGTCATCAACGGCCCCATCCCGTACGCGCCCGATGGCAACCCGCTCATCGGCCCGGCGCCGGGGCTGCCTGGCTTCTATCACTGCACCGCGTTCACGTTCGGCATTGCCCAGGCGGGCGGCGCTGGCAAGATCATTGCCGAGTGGGTAGCGAACGGGCACCCCGAATGGGACGTGTGGCCGTTGGATTCGCGTCGCTATCTCGAGCACGCGAACACGAAGTTCACTACGGCCAAGGCCATCGAAACCTACCAGCACGAATATGGCATCGGCTACCCGGCCGAAGAGCGTCCGGCTGGCCGTCCCGCCAAGACTTCGCCGGCGTATCTGCGCTTGCAGGCGAAGGGTGCGCACTTCGGTGCTCGCGGTGGCTGGGAGCGTGCGGTGTTCTTCCCGCAGGGCGACGATCTCGCCAGCGGTCCGCTGCACAGCTTCCGCCGTCCTTCGTGGCACAAGTCCATCCAGCGTGAAATCGACGCTGTGCAGAACCGCGTTGCCGTGCTGGACCTCCCGGGCTTCACGAAGTTCGAAGTCACGGGCCCCGGCGCTGCCACCTGGATTGACCACATGGTCACCGGTGCGCTGCCGAAGCCTGGCCGTACTGCACTGAACTACTTCTGTGCGCCGAGCGGCGGCATCGTTACGGAAATGACGATTACCGCGTTTGGGCCGAACCACTACTGGCTCATCTCGGCCGCGGCGGGTGAAAGCCATGACGAGCATTGGCTGCGCGAACATCTGCCGGCGGACGGCAGCGTGCAGATCAACAATCTCTCGGCACGCTACGGCACGCTCATTGTCGTGGGTCCGAAGTCGCGTGAACTGCTCGC
>CALPVO020000301.1 GCA_943327025.2 Janthinobacterium lividum | reverse complement strand
TCCTTACTATGCGACTAGTCGCTTGTGGGACGATGGCGTCATCGACCCGGCGGACACGCGCCGTGTGTTGGGACTCGGCCTTTCCGCAGCGCTGAATGCGCCGCACGGGCCTGACGCACCGACACGCACGGGCGTGTTCCGGATGTGAGTGGAAGCATGAAGGACGCCGGCGCCATGAATGAAGCGAAGCTGCCCCCGAATCTCGACACCACGGACGTCGGTGGCGTTCGCACGTTGTGGCTGAACCGCCCCGAACTCCACAATGCCTTCGATGAAGCGCTCATTGCTTCTTTAACGGCGGCGGTCGAGCTTGCAGGTAGCACCGCTAAGGTGCGAGTGTTGGTGTTGGCGGGCCGTGGGCGCAGCTTCTGCGCCGGTGGTGACCTGAATTGGATGTTGCGTGCGGCCAAGCACACGCCAGAGCAGAACCTGGCCGACGCACGTCTGTTGGCCAAGCTGTTTCAAACGGTCAGTGATTGCCCGAAGCCTGTTGTGGCGCGGGTTCACGGCAATGCCTTGGCAGGTGGAACCGGCCTCGTGGCGGCGTGCGACCTGGTCGTGGCAGATACCACCGCGCGTTTCGGCACCACCGAAGTACGCATCGGTCTCGTTCCGGGAACCATCGCCCCCTACTTGGTACGCGCGATTGGCCCGCGCGCTGCCTCGCGTTACTTCCTGACCGGCGAACGCTTCGATGCTGCCGAAGCCCATCGGCTCGGTCTCGTGCACGAACTCTGTGCGCCGGAAGAACTAGACGCGGTAGTCGCGAAGCAAGCAGCAGCGTTGCAGGCTGGCGGCCCTGAATCGCTACGCGAGGCGAAGGCTTTGCTGCGGCATGTCACGGGTAGGGTAATCGATACGCAACTGATGGATGAGACCGCGCAGTGGATTGCCCGCGTTAGGGGTACCGCAGAAGCGCAAGAAGGGCTGACAGCGTTCCTCGCCAAACGGCCACCGGCATGGCTAACGTGATCCAGAAGCTGCTGATAGCCAACCGCGGCGAAATTACTTGCCGCGTCATGCGTACTGCTCGCAGGCTGGGCATTGCCACGGTAGCGGTGTATTCCGACGCAGATGCCACGGCGCTGCATGTGCGGCTAGCCGATGAAGCAGTCCGCCTCGGGCCGGCTCCGGTGCGTGAGTCTTACCTTGACGGTGCGCGCGTCATCGCTGCAGCACTGGCTACGGGTGCCGATGCTATCCACCCCGGCTACGGATTTCTTTCCGAGAACGCCGATTTCGCCGAAGCATGTACCGCTGCCGGCCTGAAATTCGTCGGTCCGCCTGCCGCCGCCATTCGCGCCATGGGTGGAAAGAGCGCAGCCAAAGCATTGATGGAAGCCGCTGGTGTGCCGGTGGTGCCTGGTTACCATGGGGCTGACCAAACCGTGGCCACCTTGCAGTCGGCGGCAGAGCGCATTGGCTACCCCGTGCTGTTGAAGGCCAGTGCCGGTGGTGGTGGCAAAGGCATGCGCGTGGTCGCGCATCGTGATGAATTCGCCGCTGCGTTGGCGTCCTGCCAGCGCGAAGCACTGGCCAGTTTCGGCGACGACCAAGTGTTGGTAGAGAAATATCTCGAACGACCGCGCCATATCGAAATTCAAGTATTCGCGGACCAGCAAGGCCACTGCTTGCATTTGCATGAGCGGGACTGCTCCGTGCAGCGCCGTCATCAGAAAGTTCTGGAAGAAGCGCCGGCTCCCGATATGACGCACGAGCGGCGTCAGGCCATGGGTGAAGCAGCCACACGGGCAGCCCAAGCCGTGGGCTACGTCGGCGCCGGTACGGTCGAGTTCATTGTCTCGCCGGCCGGCGACTTCTACTTCATGGAGATGAACACACGCCTCCAGGTGGAGCACCCAGTAACCGAGATGATTACCGGGCTGGACCTCGTGGAATGGCAATTGCGCGTGGCGGTAGGGGAACCGCTGCCACTCACGCAGGCCGAGGTACCGCTGCGCGGGCACGCAATCGAAGCACGGCTCTATGCCGAAGCACCGTTCAAGGGTTTCTTGCCGTCAACGGGCAAGCTGGTGCATTTGCAGTTTCCAACCGCCAGCGATGCAGTGCGCGTGGATACTGGCGTTGCCGAAGGCGACGCCATCACGCCCTACTACGACCCAATGATCGCCAAGCTGATTGTCCACGGCGAAGACCGCGCCGATGCGCTGCAGAAACTGCAGCAGGCCCTGGCCGCTTGCGAGATTGCCGGCCCAGAAAACAATGTGGCCTTCTTGCGGCGCCTAGTGGCCTGCAACGATTTCGCCTTGGGTCGCGTGGATACAGCCCTCATTGAGCGTAATCAGGCGGAACTACTCGCTAGCGTGGAGCCTTCCGCCGAGATACTGGGTTGGCTGGCTACGGCGGAATACAGCGCTGAAACTTCCCAGGCCATTGAGCGCGCCAAGCAATCTGGAGAGCCTGCAACGCCGTGGGCCATGGTCGATGGTTGGCGTGGGGCGAGGCGCACGGCACGCAGCTATCGGTTCCGCCATGGTGATACACCGTATGTCGGCGCTGCCAGCGCATCGCTGCCCGCAGGGGTTACGGTAGTGCGTGACGGCACACGGCGGCATGTCTTCCACGCTGGCGAACCGCTGACGTTGGAGTGGGTAAACGTGCTGGCAGAAGCGCTGGAGGCTGCCGCACGAAACACCACCGGCGGGCACGCCGGATTGCGCGCGCCTATGCCCGGGCGTGTCGTGGCCCAACTGGTGACGCCTGGCATCAAAGTATCTGCCGGTGCACCCTTATTGGTGCTCGAAGCCATGAAGATGGAGCACACCCTCACTGCCCCCAAGGCAGGGACGGTCGTGAGTTTTCATCATGCAGCAGGCGCCCAAGTGCAAGACGGCGACGAACTGGTCGAGTTCGTCGCCGACTGAAGCGCTCTCGGCGTCTATACGGCCATGATGGCCGCACGCACTCCTTCGCGTAGCGCCTTCGCCAAATGCGGTTTCCCGTCCAACACCAGGGTGTGGCGGTGCTCCGGCGTGTAAGCCGGCCAGTCACCTACTGCAGCAATGGACGGATTACCAGTACGCGCGAAGGTGGTCCACATGGCTATCATTTGTTCGCCCAGAATCCGGTAGCGGCCTTCCGGGTCTGCGGCGTCACGTAGCGCTTGCGAATCCTGCTCGTCCCAGGACTTGCCGATATCGTGATTGCCGAAAGTGAACGGAATATCGAGTGCGTGCAAGGCCCACTCGCTGCCGAAGCAGGGCGTGGTCCAAGCAAACTCGTATAAGTAAGCAGGCGCGCCGCCGCCGGCGTGCTGCCGTTCGGCAAGCGTCAGCGAATTGCGCCACATGCCAAGGTCTGTGGTGATACGGACCATCAACTGGATACGCGTCAGCCCGGGCATCTGCGCACGGTAAAGGCTGACCAGCGCCGTGGCCTGCTCAGCTTGCGTCAAGCGCCTGCCGCCATAACGCTGCAGTTTTGCTACCAAGGCTGCGTCGTCTGGAATGGGCTCCAGCATCACCTTGTCGATGAAGGCGGCGGTCTCGTCGGTGGTGTTGCCCACCAGCAGCGGGATGTCATGCGCATACGGGGGTGCTG
>CALPVO020000300.1 GCA_943327025.2 Janthinobacterium lividum | reverse complement strand
AGCGAAGAGCCGAAGCGAAACTCCGGCCGCCCCGGAATGTCGATGACAGCATCGCCTTCGGTCACCTGATTACGGTGTGCGGTACGGGCATCCACCACACCGAGCGGAATGTCTTGCGGTGGCGGCGTTAGCACGCGCCAGAGATTGAAGGCGGCATAGCGCCCCGCCAGCCAGTGGTCTGCTTCCGGGTCGCCCGCTAGGTGGTTGCGCGCGAAGGCGTGGAAGCCGTCGAGGGAATAATCCACATGCGCGAATCGGCCGGGGCGGGAGTTGATGTGCTCCGGATGGGGCGCACGTTCGCCCCAGCGCAGGACCGGGCCATTGACCAGGACTTTGGAGGCGCCGGTCAATTCGCCAATCAGGGCGGCTACCTCGGGTACGTAGACCGCGTTCACCTTGGCGCTGTCGCGGAAGTCGTTTACCTCCGAGACATGCTGCATGAGGCGAAAGCCTTCCACCTCCAGTGAGGTGCTCGCTTCATGTCCGCGGAAGTCCTCGACTTCCACCATGGTCGGGACGAGGTTCAGATGGTTCGTCGCGTAGTTCTGGGCATAGAACACCGGGCGGGTGTCCATGGGGCCGAGATAGTTCACCACGGCCTGGACGCGACGCCCTCGGCGGTCGGGTGCTGACGCGGCAGGCAGGGAACCGGTGGGCAAGGACGGAGCTGAGACCATGTCGGGATTCTCGGGGGTGGGTTCGCTGCGCGTCTCGCCCGAGAGCGAAGGCGCGCGGGCAATGGGTTCGCTGGCAGTGTAGGCTACGCGGCCTTTCAGTCGCATCGCTGGCTCGCGGAGAAATGATGCTGCGCCGCTCAGGCTTCCCTTGTTTTGCCTTGTTCTCGCTGGTGTTGGTGGCGGGGTACGCGGGCAGCGCCGCCGCCGAGGCATTCAAGGCTGACGGGCAACTCGATGAACCGAGTTGGGCCGGGGCGCAACCGGTGGGCGAGTTTTTGCAGGTAGAGCCCCTGACGTTGGCCGTGCCGCAATGGCCCGTGCGCGCTCGCTGGCTGGCGCGCGAGGATGGGCTTTGGGTTGGGGTAGAGGTGTCCACGCCCCCGGAACTACGCACCCGTGGCCGCTCGGCTCGCGATGCCCGGCCGCTCAGCGCCGACCCGGTCAGCGTGCTTGTCGATTTCGCCGGCACGGGCCAGAGCGCTTACGAATTTACCGTGTCGCTCAGCGGTACGCTGCGCGACGGTCAAGCGGGCGCCACGGGCCAATTTACCTATGATTGGGACGCACGTTGGGAAGGGGCGGCCGCGGAAACGGCGACCGGCTGGACCGCTGAATTACACATTCCCTGGAGCGTGGCGGCGGCGCCCACCACCGGCGAGACGCGCACCCTTGGCCTGTGGGTCGGTACGTTCGTGAAGTCCGCCGGGCTGCGCTTTGCGGCGCCTCAGGTCAGCCTCGACAACGCCGGCTGGCTGAATCGCCTGCAGAAAATTGAAGTTCCTCGTCACAGCGCGAGTTCGTTGGCGGTGGTGCCTTATGCATCGCTGACGGCTGACCGCGTGCGTGGGTCCGTACGCGGGCAAGGCGGACTCGACGTGGCATGGAATAGCGGTACCGGCCATCAGTTGACGGCCACGCTCAAGCCGGATTTCGGCCAAGTGGAAAGCGACGACGTCGTGGTGAATTTCTCGGCGGTAGAGACGTTTTTCTCCGACAAGCGGCCGTTCTTTACCGAAGGGGGCGCGCTGTTCGATGTGCGTTTGCCGGGCGATACGCGACTCATCAATACGCGGCGCATTGGTGCCACAGCGGATGGCAGCGGAGCGGCCGCGCCGGTAGACGCCGCCGTGAAATACGTCGGGGAACGCGGGCGTTGGGATTTGGGCGCGTTTGCTGCGATGGAGTCGGACACGGGTGACGGCGGGCTCGGTCGCGATTTCGCGGCCCTGCGGCTGCGGCGGCGCTGGGATGGCGGTTCGCTGGGATATCTCGGCACCTGGGTGGACCGTCCCGGCTTGGGTTACGCGGCGCGCGTGGATGCGTTAGATGCGGACGTCACTCCCTTGCAAGGGTTGACGCTGCGGGCGCGGGCGGTGAGCAGTCGCCGGAATGGTACCGGGTTGCCAGCCAACCCGGGCGCAGGTCAAGGGACGGCGACGGCGCTAGGCGATGGCAATGCCTTTTCGCTCGCCGCGGAATACGACAACAACGGTCGACTCGCCTGGCACCTGCAAGCCAGCCATTTGTCACGCGAGTTCGAGATTGACGACTTCGGTTATCTGCGGCGTGCCAATCTGCAGCGCGTGGATGCCGAAATGTTCTGGCGCAAGCGCGACTACCCCGAGGGTAGCTTGGTGCTTGCCAGCGAGTGGAAGATCGGCGGTACCTTGCAGGCCGACGCAGCGGGCAAGTCGCTGCCCGCCGCGCTGGAGCTGGGGCGCGGGATGTCGGTGCAGGGTGGTGGGTTCGGGTATGGTTGGCTTTATCTACAGGGCGCTGGTCAAGATGACTTGCTGACCCGTGGCAACGGCGATGTCCGCTTGCCAAGGCGCACCTCGGCCGGGTTTTGGATGGATACCGGTCGCTTCGGGCCGGGGCAAGCGCTGGAATCCGAGATTGAGGGCGGCACCAGTCAGAACGGCCTGGGGGCAAGTGGCTGGTATTTGCGTGCGGAACCGCGGTGGGTGGTCCATGACGGGCTGACCCTCTCAGCCCAAGGGCGCATCGACCGTTCGCCCGATTGGTTGCTGTGGACGGGCGGCCGTACGGTTGGCAGTTACCGCCAGCGGCAATTTTATGCAGGCCTCGGGGTCGATGCCTTCTTCGGTAGTCGTCATGAATTGCGAATGCGGCTGCAATGGGTGGGGTTGGCCGCTGCCGGCCGTTCCAGCTACGCAGTCACGGGTGGAGCCCCGGCTCGCATTGCCGGCCGTCCGGCGGACTTCAGCCTCGCGACATTGGCCTTTCAAGTGCGCTACCGTTACACCATCGGTCCCCTCTCGGACGTGTACGTGGTGTACGGTCGTGGCGGGGATTTCTTCGAAGAGGGCCGTGACCGTGGCCTCGGGCGGCTGTGGCGTTCTGGCATTGCCGAACGCGATGCCGAGCAGTGGTTGGTCAAGGTTCGTTACCTGTTCTGATTCATTCGGGAGTAACGCGATGTTCTCTGCATTGTCCGTTCCGTTTCAGCGCGCCCTGCGTCCTTGGCTGGCTGTGCCGTTACTGGCTTTCCTCGGTGTGGTGCCGTCCGCCTTCGCCGACGATGCGCCGGCGAAGCAGGCCCCCGAAGTGACCAAGCCGGCGGATGCGCCCAAGGCCGAGCAGTCGGTGACGCAGGGCAAGCTGCCGCTGCCTGGTGGCGCGGTTCTCGACTACACCGCGACGGCTGGCACACTCATCGTTCGCGATGGCGATGACAAACCCATCGCGAGCATTGGCTATGTGGCGTACACGAAGAACGGCGTGAAGGACCCGGCAACGCGTCCCGTGACGTTCTCGTTCAACGGTGGCCCGGGCTCGTCTTCCATGTGGTTGCACATGGGCGTCATGGGCCCGAAGCGCCTCGAGACCGTGGACGCGGCCCCGACGCCGCCGGCGCCTTATCGCTT
>CALPVO020000299.1 GCA_943327025.2 Janthinobacterium lividum | reverse complement strand
GCCGCACGTGCAGGTGAGTACCCGCCGTGCGGAATGGCATGGTCAGCCCGTGGTGCAAATTGAGGTGGTAGACAACGGCCCCGGTTTCCAGCGCGAGCTGATGGGCCAGGTGTTCGACCCATACGTGACCAGCAAGCCCAAGGGCACTGGCCTCGGCCTCGCCATCGTCAAGAAGGTGGTGGAAGAGCACGGCGGCCGTATCGAAGCGCACAATGGCCCCGAGGGCGGCGCCAGTGTGCTGGTGGCCCTACCGCTGAATGAAGAGTCGCGTGCCCAACTGGGTACGCGCGAGACGCGCAAGAGCGAGCCGAGGAGAGAACGAGCATGACGGCATCCCGCATCCTGGTCGTGGACGACGAGTCCGATATCCGCAGTACCCTTCAGGAAATCCTCGCCGACGAGGGGTTCGAGGTGGAAGTGGCCGCCAACGCCGACGCCGCACGCGCCGCACGGGCGAAGGGGGACCCGGATCTCATCCTGCTCGACATCTGGATGCCAGACACGGATGGCATCACGCTGTTGCGGGAATGGTCGCGTGAAGGCGCCTTGAGCTGCCCGGTGGTGATGATGTCAGGCCACGGGACCGTGGAAACGGCCGTCGAGGCTACCCGTCTTGGCGCCTTCGACTTCGTGGAAAAACCGCTGTCGTTGAATAAGTTGCTGCGTACGGTGGAGCGGGCGCTGGAAGCAGGCCGCCGCCGCCGCAAGGGGTTGCGTTTGCTCGGTGGTGGGTTGCCGGCGCCGGTGGGCAAGAGCCGGGTCATTGCGCAGTTGCGTGAACAACTGCAGCAAGTGGCTCCGCATGCCTCGCCGGTGGTACTCCAGGGAGAGTCGGGCAGCGGCCGCGAGGCCTTCGCGCGTTATCTCCATCAGCTTGGTCGTCCGGGCAAGGCCTTTGTCACGGTAGTGGGGGGCTTGCTCGACGACGCCGGCGCGGCGCGCGCTTTGCGCGGTACCGTGACCGAGCCGGGTTTCTATGCCCAAGCTGCCGGTGGCACGCTGTTCATCAATGGCCTTGAAGACCTCTCGCCTACTGCGCAGCGCGTGCTGGCGGCGGACATGGAGGTTGGCCGTTATACGCCGGAAGGTGGGCAGCCGCAGGCCATCGACGTGCGCTGGTCATGCAGCACTGCGCCGGGCGTGGAACAGCGTACGGGCGATGGGCCTGGCTTGGTGCGTCGCGACTTGTATTCCGCCTTTGCGGTGGTGGTGCTGCGCGTGCCGCCGTTGCGCGATTATGGCGAGGATGTGCCGGACCTGCTGCGCCACTACGTGGACCGCTTGGTAGACGAGCAAAGCCTGCCGTTCCGCCGCTTCGGCATGGCGGCGCAGAACCGTCTACGCAACTATCCGTTCCCCGGCAACATTAGTGAACTGCGCAACCTCGTACATCGCCTGTTGGTGCTCGGCGGCGAGGAAGAGATTCGCCTCGAGGACATTGAGCGCGAGTTGGCCATGGCTGCCGCACAGAACGAGCCGTTGGTAAAACAGGACTTGTTGGCACTGCCGCTGCGTGAGGCCCGTGAGGCCTTCGAGCGTGCGTACTTGCAGCAGCAACTCTTGCTGTGCAACGGCAAGGTGGGCCAGTTGGCCAAGCGGGTGGGCATGGAACGCACGCATCTCTATCGCAAGCTGCGTTCGCTGGGCGTGGACTTCAGGCAGGGCGGCGACGACTGAAGAGTCGAGAGCCAGCTCTCGCCCGCAGGTACTGCGCGCCAGAAGCGGCGACCTTGCTCGCAACCTTAACGCACGAGTGCTAGTTGCACGCCCACGGTGACGTTGCGGCCGACCCACGCGTTGTCCGCCCAGTCGCCAGTGCCCAGGGCGAAGGCATGGCGGTCCACCACTACCTGCCCGCTCAGCGCCGCGCTCTTGCCATCGGCGGCTGGTGTCCAGCGAAAAGTGAGCGGTACGCGCACCGTGCGCCCCTTGATGACCAGTTCCCCTTCTGCCACATAGAACCCCGCAGTGCTGCCCGCGCGAAATGTGCGCGCGGTGTAGGTGGCGGTGGGGTAGCGGGCCACATCGAACCAGTCGCTGGTACGCATGGTCTCGTCCCGTTCCGCGTTGGCGCTATCGTTCGATTGCACGTCGATGGTCACGCTCCAGTGGGAAGCGGCCAAAGCTTCCGGCGCGAAGACGATGCGCGGCGTGAAGCTGTTAAAGCGGCCAGTGAAGGCCTCGCTTTGTTGCGTGCCGCTGAAGCTCAGTTTGCTGCGCGCGGCGTCCAAGCGCCACTCCACGGCGGCGGGAGCTTTTCCATCAATGGCCGCCTTGGCAGAGGGCGGCACCATCCAGGTGGCCAAACCCATTGCCCCCGCAGCCACTAGCACCACGGCACCGCCCCCCGGCAGCATGCGGCGCAGGGTGTTGTCTTTGTCCAGCAAGTGGTGCTTCCAGGCAGCGGCCACATGTAGCGCCGCCAGTGTTAGCAGTGCGATGGCACCGAGTTCATGGGCTTCATGAAAAAATTCCTTCAGCAGCGGGCTCGCCGGCACCAGTGCCGGCAGGTTCACCAGCCCGAACCATTGCAGAGGGAAGTTGGCCGCGCTGTTGTAAGCCCAGCCGGCCAAGGGCACCGCCAACATCAGCGCGTAGAACGCTAAATGCGTGCCGCGGGCTGCCAGCTTCTGCCAACCGGGCGCGGCAAGGTCGAGCGGACGACGGTCTACGCCCCGCCAGGCGAGCCGCGCCAGCGCCAGCGCCAGCAGCGTGATACCGAAGCTTTTATGCAAGGCGTAGGCCTTGAACATGGCAGGACCCCGCGGCAGGTCGGACATCCAGAAGCCGAACGCGCACATGCCCAGCAGACCTACAGCCATGGTCCAGTGGAACAGCTTGGCAATGAAGCCCCAGCGGGCTTCGGTGGAGAGCAGGGGCATGGGGAATTCTCCGTAAAAACGCATTGTGGCACTGGTGCCGGTGCGCTTCCGTGCTCTCGGCCTCTTCCGAGCGCGGGTCCGTTTAGAAGCGGCCGGCGCGGAAGTCGGCGATGGCCTCGTGGATTTCCTGCGGCGTGTTCATGACAAACGGGCCGTATTTGGCGACGGGTTCATGGAGAGGGCGCGCCGCTACCAGCAGCGCCCTGCCGCCGGTGCTGCCAGTGGCGAAGTGCACGCTGTTACCCTCGCCGAGCACAGCCAGTTCGCGTGCTGCCACGGCCTGCGCGGTGTTGCCTGTGCCTACCAGGACGGTGCCTTCGTAAGTGAACGCGAAAGCGCTGTGCCCCGCAGGCACGGGCAGTTCAACGCTCGCGTTGGCGGGCAGACGCACATCGAGGAACAGTGGGGAAGTGTCCGCCGCGGCCACCGGCCCGGTGGCGTCGGCAAAGTTGCCCGCTACCACGCGCACCTTGCCGCTACCCGGCAGGGCCACTTCCGGGATGCGGTCTGGCGCTATGTCCTGGTAGCCCGGTGCGCAAAGCTTGCTGCGGGCCGGCAGGTTGATCCACAACTGAAAGCCCCATAGCAAGCCGTTTTCCTGCTCGGGCATCTCGCTATGCAAGATGCCCCGGCCGGCCGTCATCCATTGCACGCTGCCGGGTTCGAGTAGCCCGACGTTACCCAAGTGGT
>CALPVO020000298.1 GCA_943327025.2 Janthinobacterium lividum | reverse complement strand
GGTTCCGTTAGGCACATGGTGCCGGTCCACTCGCCGGAAACCATCTTCGAAATGAACAGATCTTTCTGTTCCTGAGCACCGCCATGGTGCAAGGACGCGACCGCCCCTTCCGTGAGGCCGGTAGACATGCGCCACGCCATGGCACCGGCCACGAACGACTCGCCGGCGGCGATGCTCGCCAGATAAGGCAAGTTTTGGCCGCCGTATTCCTCGGGCGCGTGAGTGCCGGTCCAACCCGCAGAGGTGAATGCGTCAAAAGCAGCCTTGTAGCCCTTGGGGGTGCGTACGTTGCCGTTGTCCCAGACGGCGCCCTCATGGTCGCCTTGCCAGTTCAGCGGCGACAGCACTTCTTCCGCGAACTTCGTGCCCTCCTCCATGATGCCGTCGATGAGTTCACGGTTCAGGTCATCACGGCCCAACGCCGCTATACCGGCTTCGGCGTCGAGCACGTCGTGAAGGACAAACTGCATGTCACGGCGGGGGGCACGGTATTCGTACATCGTCTGGAACCTCGGTAAAGCGGAAGCGGCGCGCCAGAACAGCGCGCGCAATGAAACCAAGGTCGCCAGCGTAAAGAGGCTGCCCCCGACACATTCAACTGCTCGGGTTCAAGCCGGCGCTATTGTCGGACAACCAGCATTTCAGGGACTGCGCGCGACCCCATCGCGCCGGCTGTCCGCGCCGCCAATCAAGCGGCCGTCCGGCAGTACGCGTACGGCATGCAGCCCGGAACCCTCAGCGCCACGACCTTGCCCAAACCGGTGGCCTAGTGACACTAGTCCCTCGCGTAACGCCGGATCAAGCCTGCCCTCCGCCAGCACGGGACCACGGGCGACGATATTCGGAAGGTCGATGGCTTGTTGAGGGGTGAGGTTCCAGTCGAGCATGCCCACTAAGGACTTGCTCACATAGCCAATGATGCCGTTGCCGCCCGGCGACCCGACCGCCAACTCGAACTGTCCGTCGCGGAACACGATGGTCGGGGACATCGAAGAACGCGGCTTCTTGCCGGCAGCAGGTGCATTGGCAATCGGCAATCCATTGGCTCCGCGCGGCAGGAACGAGAAGTCCGTCAGCTGGTTGTTCAAGAAAAACCCAGCCGCCATACGCTGCGAACCGAACAGCGATTCTACCGTCGTGGTCATGGAAACGACGTCGCCGCGCGCGTCCACGACCACAAAGTGGCTGGTGCCGCTGAAACCACCGCCACTGTCAGGGGCCATACGTTCAGCCCCAGGCGGGTTGCCCGCGCTCGCGGTCGGCATGGCGTGCTCGGGGTCGATGAGGGCAGCACGCGAACGCAGATAATCGCCGTCCGTCAGACCGACCAAGGGCACCTGCACGAAGCGGTCATCACCCACGTACATGTCGCGGTCGGCATAGGCCAGCCGTTGTGCCTCCACAAACAAGTGCCAACCGCGAACGCTGTCCGGACCATTCCTGGCCATGTCGAAGTTCGCCAGTGTGCCGAGCACCGACAACACGGCAACGCCACCCGATGATGGCGGACGCATACCACATACCAAATAGGCGCGGTACGGCCCGCAAAGGGGCTGCAGACGTTGTGGACGATAGTCGCGCAGGTCCTCAAGGGACAACGTTCCCGGCAGCGGTTCGCGCGTAGCAGCAGCGACGATAGCCTTCGCTACCGGGCCGGTGTAGAAGCCTTTGGCCCCTTCGCGGGCAATACGCTGCAAGGTGTTGGCATAGGTGGCATTGCGCAGAGTTTGACCCTCCGCCATCGCCTCGCCCTTGGGCATCAAATACTGGCGAGCATCCTCACCGAGCGGATCCATCCCTTGCGCTTGCCGCAACAACAGCGCCAAACGCGGCGGCACCGGAAAGCCGTCACTGGCAAGGCGAATTGCCGGCTGCCACGACGCTGCCCAAGGGAGCTTCCCCAGTTCCTGATGAGCCATCTCGAGCATGGCCACCGCGCCGGGAACGCCGGTGGAACGGCCACTCTTCTGCGCGCGGAAAAAAGGCAGTGGCTGGCCATTCGTGTCGAGGAACAACTCTGGTGTAGCGCCGCGCGGCGCCACTTCGCGTCCATCGAACGCCACCACATCGCCACTGGCTGCCGAGTAGTGAAGAAGAAAAGCACCCCCGCCGATGCCGGAGGACTGCGGCTCCACAAGTCCTAACACCGCCTGCACGGCGATGGCAGCATCTACGGCCGAACCGCCTTGGCGCAGTATTTCCAGCCCCGCATCCACTGCCAAAGGGTTGGCGGCAGCCACCATGGCACCGGCGTGCCAACCCGGGTTCGGCTTGGCCTCGGGAACCTCAGGCAAACCCACCTGCAGCGCCTTGCCAGGCCGCGGCTCGGCACCGCAACCCACCAACAGCAACCCGAGGCCCAACGCGGGCAGCCCCTTGGCGATGAAACGGAAAGGTGTACGGAACGGCATGGGAAACTCCACGGACAGGCTCGCGGAATCGTAACATCCGTACTGTCATAACGTTCGTACCGGCAGCACCCACAGGCGTGACAACCCATGAAAGTTACCGAAGCGTACCCACCTACGGCCCGTCAACCGAAGGCATTCCCCCTGCGCCGCTTGGTTCCGTGGCTGGTTCCTTTAGCCGGTCTGCTGATGGTTGTCTTTGCGAACCCGGGCCGCGCGGCCACCCCATCGCAGATACTGGCCGCGACCACAGCCGCAGACTGGCGAGCGCCAGCAGCGGACCAAACCTTGCTGATGGAACTCGCCGGGGGGCGCAAGGTGGTCATTGAACTGGCGACGCCCTTTGCGCCGCGACACGCCAACCGTATCGCCACCCTCACGCGTGCGCACTGGTATGACGGCCTCGCCATCGTGCGCGTGCAAGACAATTACGTGACGCAGTGGGGCGATGCGGATGGCACGCACCCTTTGCCCAGCGGCATCACTCAAATGCTGGCCGCCGAGTTCTCTCAACCCGTCATGCCCGCTGGCGTAACGTTTAAAAAACTTCCCGACCGCGATGCCTACGCGAACCGCGTGGGCTTCGCTGCCGGCTGGCCAGTGGCCATGGAAAAGCGCAACGGCCCGGTTTGGATGACGCACTGTTACGGCATGGTGGGTGCCGGACGTGATGCCGAAGCGGACAGTGGCGGTGCGGGCGAGCTGTATGCCGTCATCGGCCACGGCCCACGACATCTGGACCTGAACATTACTTTGGTGGGACGAGTGCTCTTGGGCATGGAGCACCTCGCTGCCTTGCCCCGCGGTACCGAAGCCTTGGGCTTCTACAAAACTCCCGCCGAGCGCACCGCTATCGTTTCCGCGCGAATGTTGGACGAACTTCCGGCTGAGCAACGACCGGCGGTGGAAGTGCTACGCACCGAAAGCGCGGCATACCAAGCCTGGCTGGAAGCGCGCCGCAACCGGAAAGACGACTGGTACTTGCACGGTGCCGGGCACATCGACTTGTGCAACGCCCTGCCGCCGGTACGCGTGAAGTAACGGCGCTATCGTGTGTTGATTTTGTAGGCGCTGATACCTGCGCTGATTTTGCGGGCACTGACGACCCGCAACGCGCCTCAGTCCCGGTAACTGGGGTCTTCGCGGTCGAGCCCCGTTTTCAAGTCACGGAAGTGAGCGTAG
>CALPVO020000297.1 GCA_943327025.2 Janthinobacterium lividum | reverse complement strand
TTCTCGAACTTCACGGTGTTGCCGGAAATTGCGCTCGCGAAAATCCGCGAAGACGCACCGTTCGAAAAGGTTTGCTACATCGGCTGCGGCGTCACCACTGGCATCGGTGCGGTCATCAACACCGCCAAGGTGGAGCCGGGCGCGAATGTGGTGGTGTTCGGTCTCGGTGGCATTGGGCTCAATGTCATTCAGGGCGCGCGCCTGGCTGGCGCCAACATGATCATCGGCGTCGACATCAACCCGGGCCGCTAAACGCTGGCCCGCCAGTTCGGCATGACGCACTTCGTGAACCCCAAGGAAGTGCAGGGCGACCTCGTGCCGCATCTCGTGGCGCTCACGGGTGGCGGCGCGGATTACAGCTTCGAATGCGTGGGCAACACCACGCTCATGCGCCAAGCGCTGGAATGCTGCCACCGCGGCTGGGGCGAAAGCATCATCATCGGCGTGGCCGGTGCTGGTCAGGAAATCAGCACGCGTCCGTTCCAGCTTGTTACTGGCCGCGTGTGGAAGGGCACTGCCTTTGGCGGTGCCCGTGGCCGTACCGACGTACCGAAGATCGTCGACTGGTACATGGACGGCAAGATCAACATCGACGACCTCATCACGCACGTGTTGCCGCTGGAACGCATCAATGAGGCCTTCGACCTCATGCATGCCGGCACCAGCATCCGCACTGTCGTTACTTTCTGAACCGAACCCGCGAAGCGAAAACCAAGATGTCAGAACCAACCCAGGCCGCGGACGTTAACGCCGCAGTGGCCGCCGCCGTGAAGGAAGTCGGGCCGCAGCCCGGCCCGCTGCTCGAGGTGCTGCACGCCGTGCAACATCGTCTCGGCTGCGTGCCGGAAGAAGCGGTGGCCCCCATTGCGAAGGCCCTCAACCTCTCCCGCGCCGAGGTGCACGGCACCATCACCTTCTACCACCACTTCCGCCGCACGCCGGCAGGCCGTTGGGTCGTGCAGGTGTGCCGCGCGGAGTCTTGCCTTTCCATGGGTGGCGATGCTGTCGCTGCGCACGCGGAAAAGTACCTTGGCGTCTCCATGGACCACGGCTCCGTCACCACGCCTTGTGGTCGCATCACGCTCGAGCCGGTGTATTGCCTTGGCCTTTGCTCGCAGTCGCCTGCAGCGCTGGTCGGCGATGACCCGCAAGTGCACCTGACACCCCAAAGCGTGGAAGCGCTGCTGGCCGGCTTGTTGGCCACCGACACCACTGGGAGTGCCGCATGAGCGCGCTGAAGGTTTACGTGCCGCGCGATGCCGCGGCTTTGGCCAAGGGCGCTAACGCCGTGGCTGCGGCCATCGTGGCGGAAGCCGCTGCGCGTGGCTTGGAAGTGCAAGTGGTGCGCAACGGTTCGCGCGGCTTGCTGTGGCTGGAAACGTTCGTGGAAGTGGCCACCAACGCCGGCCGTGTTGCCTATGGCCCCGTGAAGGCGGCCGATGTGGCGGGCTTGTTCGACGCGGGCGTGTTCAGCGCCAGCGCCGCAGCAGCCTCGGCCGCTGAAGGTGGCCATGCGCTGTGCCACGGTCTCACAGAAGCCATTCCGTATTTCGCGAAGCAGCAGCGTCTCACGTTCGCTCGCGTCGGCATCACGGACCCCGTGTGCCTCGAAGACTACGAAGCCCACGGTGGCCTCGTCGGCTTGCGCGCCGCGCTGGCCATGGTGCCCGCGGACATCGTGCAGCAGGTGACGGACAGCGGCCTGCGCGGTCGTGGTGGTGCGGCCTTCCCGGCCGGCATCAAGTGGAAGACCGTGCACGACCAGCAGGCGCCGCAGAAGTACATCACCTGCAATGCCGACGAAGGCGACTCTGGCACCTTCGCCGACCGCATGCTGATGGAAGGCGACCCGTACACGCTGCTCGAGGGCATGACCATTGCGGGCTTGGCCACCGGTGCCACGCACGGCTACATCTACCTGCGCGCGGAATATCCGCATGCACACTTGGCGCTGAACGAGGCCATCCGTCGCGCTCGCGCCGCGGGCTGGCTGGGTGCCAGCGTCTATGGTAGCGGCCGCGCCTTCGATATCGACGTGCGCCTCGGCGCCGGCGCCTACATCTGCGGTGAAGAAACCTCCATGCTGGAAAGCCTGGAAGGCCGCCGCGGTGAAGTGCGCGTGCGTCCGCCGTTGCCCGCCATCAAGGGCTTGTTCGGTTGCCCCACGGTAGTGAACAACGTCATCACGCTGGCGTCGGTGCCCGTCATTCTGGCGAAGGGCGCCAACTACTACCGCGACTTCGGCACGGGCCGTTCGCGCGGCACGCTGCCCATGCAGTTGGCCGGCAACCTCGCGCACGGCGGTTTGGTGGAACTGGCCTTCGGTTGCACCATCCGCGAACTGCTCGAAGGCTTTGGCGGTGGCTCGGCTACGGGCCGTCCGCTGCGCACGGTGCAAATTGGCGGCCCGCTGGGCGCCTACGTGCCGGCCGCCCAGTTCGACCTGCCCATGGACTACGAAGCGCTGGCAGCCGCCGGTGCCCTCGTTGGTCACGGTGGTTTGGTGGCGTTCGACGACGCCGCGAATCTGCCGCGCATGGCGCGCCACGCGCTGGCGTTCTGTGCCCATGAAAGCTGTGGCAAGTGCACCCCTTGCCGCATTGGTTCCACGCGTGGCGTCGAACTGATGGACGAAGTGATCGCCGGCCAAAATGGCGAAGCGAACGTTGCCCTGCTCACTGAACTGCTCGACACGATGCAATACGGCTCTTTGTGCGGCTTGGGCGGCATGACGCCGTTCCCCGTGCGTAGCCTGTTGCAGCATTTCCCGGAGGACTTCCTCGATGTACAGCATTGATCACCACGACCTCGGCACGCCCGAGGCCAGCGGCGCTCCCATCAATCTCGAGATCGATGGTCGTCCGGTAACGGTTCCGGCTGGCACCTCCATCATGCGCGCCGCGGCCCTCACCGGCTGCGATGTGCCCAAGCTCTGCGCTACCGACACGCTCAAGGCCTTCGGTTCCTGCCGCCTGTGCCTCGTCGAGGTAGAGGGCCGCAAGGACCTGCCCGCTTCCTGCACCATGCAGGTTGCCGAGGGTATGAAGGTGCGCACGCAGTCGGAGCGCTTGCAGCGCATCCGCAAGGGCGTGGTCGAGCTCTACGTCTCCGAGCATCCGCTGGACTGTGCGCCCTGCGTGGCCAACGGCCACTGTGAACTGCAGACCGCAGCCAAGGCCGTGGGCCTCGAGGAAGTGCGTTACCCCGCGCGCCCCATGGCGGAAGTGGCCATTGCCGCCGACGCCATCGCTGCTGCTGCGCGCACCGGTGCCGCTGCCACGACCGGCGACAACCTTTCGCCCGCCAACAGCCACAACATCTGCGACACCAGCAACCCGTATTTCAACTTCGACCCGTCGCTCTGCATCACCTGCAGCCGCTGCGTGCGCGCTTGTGACGAAGTGCAGGGCACGCTGGCGCTGACGGTGCAGGGTCGCGGTCTTGGTTCGCAAATCGTTGCCAGCAAGAACGAAGCCTTCATCGACTCCGAGTGCGTCTCGTGCGGCGCCTGCGTGGAAAGCTGCCCGACGGGTGCGCTCGCCGAGAAGCCGCTGAAGGTAGTCGGCCAGCCGACGCGTGCTGTGACGACCACCTGCGCCTATTGCGG
>CALPVO020000296.1 GCA_943327025.2 Janthinobacterium lividum | reverse complement strand
GGTCGTGTCCATCGGCCTCGACCATGTGGCGGTGCTCGGCAACGACATCGATGGTATCGCTCGCGAGAAGGCGGGCATCTTCCGCACTGGCCACCCCGCCATCTGCGGCGCTGGCGTGCCGGTTTCACTGCATGACTGTGCTCGGGCTTGCAACGCGGGTTTGCTGCGGGCGGGCGTGGAGTTCACCGCGGTAACTGCCGCTGGCGGTTGGAATTTCGGCATGGGCTCTATCACTTGGGCGGCTTTGCCCTTGCCGGCGTTGGCAGGCCCGCACCAGGTCGGTAACGCGGCGGTCGCGCTCGCCTTGCTGCTGTCCGGGCCACCCGCGTTACGGCCGACTCGCGCCGCAGTGGAGGCCGGGCTCGGCGCTGCGCGCGTGCTGGGGCGCTTCGAGCGCTATTGGCTTGCCGGTCGTGAATGGATTGTGGACGTGGCGCATAACCCGCCTGCCGCCGAAGTGCTGGCCACGGCCCTGCGTGGGTTACCCGTCGCGCCCACGAGTTTTCTGCTCGGCGTGCTGGGCGACAAGGACTTGGCAGGTGTGCTGGCCGGTTTGGCCCAAGCGGAACTGCCGCTCCAAGGCATCGCTTTGGGCTTGGGCGGGGAACGCGGGCGAACCGGCGCGGAGTTCGCGCAGTTGGCCACGGCCGCGGGGTATCCCGGGCTGCAGCCAGCAGAAGAGGCGGCCACTGCCTGTGCGGGTCTGCAGGCGAGTGTGGGGGAGGGTGGGCGTATCGTCGCTTGCGGCTCCTTCGTGCTGGTGACGCCCGTGCTGGAGTGGTTACTAGCCCAGGGCGCCACCCGCGAACCCTGAAGCGCAACGTATACTCCACGCCATGGAACGCCCTCTCAAACAACGACTGATCGGTGCCACCATTCTGGTGGCGGTTGCTGTGCTGGTGCTGCCGGGGCTCCTTTCCGGTCGCCGTGAAGTGGTAACACTCGAGCCGACGCGCGACGACAGTGGTATGCCATTGCGCGCCCATGAGTTTTCGCTCGGTGAGACGCTCACAGCGGAAGAGCAGGCGGTGGCCGCCGATGAGCTCCAGCCCGACCCGGTGCCGGTTGAAGCGGTGGTGGCGCCGGAACCGCTGCCCATGACGCCGCCTTCGGGTGCTCCTGCCGCTGCGGCGCCCGCTACGGTACCTGCGGCGACGCTGCCGACGGCCCCGACCCCGACCGCGGCCCCAATCAACCGGCCCATGTCACCACCGGCCGCAGCGCCCGCCAGCAAGCCATCCCCGGTACCCGCGGCGGCTAACAAGCCCGCTGCGGCGCCAGCATTGGTCATTGCGCCTCCCGTGAAAGCAGCGGCAGTCCCGGCCGCTACCAGTCCAATCAAACCCGCATCGGCTGCGCCTGTGGCCAGTCTGTCGGGTTGGGTGGTACAGATCGGCAGCTTCGGCACTCAGCAAAAGGCGGATGAACTCGTTGCCAAACTGCAGGCGAAGGGCTTCCGTGCCTTCACTCTGGCGTACACCGCTTCGGGTCGCACCCTGCACCGCGTGCGCGTAGGCCCGGAGCAGAACCGTCAGAAAGCGGAACAGATTGCCAAGCGACTCGAAGCGGATGGTTACCAGCCGCAGGTCGCTCCACAGGAGTAGAATGCTCTTATGAACGGTGCCGATTATTTCGTCGTTGTGGTGCTGCTCGCTTCGGTTGGCATCGGCGTGTTCCGCGGGTTCGTTCGCGAAGCCGTTGGCTTGGCCGCTTGGCTGCTGGCCATTTGGTTGGCTTGGCATCATTCCGAATTCCTCTACCCTTGGCTCGGCGGGCACCTGCAAACGCTGGAGATGAAGGCGTGGGCCGCGCGCGCCATCGTCTTCACGGGGGTCATCCTCCTCGGTGACTTGGTCGGTTTCGTCGCTGCGCGTATTGCGCACAAGGCTGCCGGCCTCAGTGTGGTCGATCGCTTTCTCGGTTTGGTGTTCGGTTTGGTGCGCGGCGTGGTCATCGTGGGCCTGCTGGCGCTGCTGTGTGTGCGCCTCGGGCTCAATCAAGAGCCTTGGTGGCAGGAAGCGAAGCTGCACAGCTATGTGGAATATGTCGGCGAGTCAGTTCAGGGTATCGCTGGCGATCCCGCCAGCGACGCCGTGGACGCCGCGGCTGCGGCCGCCGGGGAGTAGTTTTTCATGTGTGGCATCGTCGGTATTGCGGGCACCGGCCCGGTCAATCAGCGCATCTATGACGCGCTGACGGTGCTGCAGCACCGCGGTCAGGATGCTGCGGGCATCATGACCGCCCACGGCAACCAGATCTTCCTGCGCAAGGAAGCCGGTCTGGTGCGCGATGTCTTCCAGCAGCGTCATATGCTGGAACTGCGCGGCAACATGGGCATAGGCCACGTGCGTTACCCCACTGCCGGTAACGAAGGCGCCGCCGAGGCGCAGCCGTTCTATGTCAATGCGCCCTACGGCATTGGGCTGGCCCATAACGGCAACCTCACCAATGCAGGCGAGCAAGCGGAAGTGCTGTGGCGCGAAGACCGCCGCCATCTGAATACCGCCTCGGACTCCGAAGTCCTGCTGAATATTTTTGCCTGCGAACTGCAGCGTTTGGGCACGGCACAGCGCCTCGCGCCTTCCGCGGTGTTTGCCGCATTGCAGTCGCTGTTCCGTCGTTGCCGCGGCGGCTATGCCGTAGTGGCGCTGTTGTACGGGCACGGCGTCGTGGGCTTCCGTGACGCGCACGGCATTCGTCCGCTCGTCATGGGCAAGCGCGAAACCCCGCGTGGTACCGAATGGATGCTCGCTTCCGAAAGCGTAGCGCTGGACCTGGCTGGTTTCACCCGCGTGCGTGACGTGGAGCCAGGCGAAGCGGTGTATATCGAAGCGGATGGCGCCATGCATGCGCAGCGCGTGGCGCCGCAGTTGCCTATTACCCCGTGCATCTTCGAATACGTCTACTTCGCGCGCCCCGACAGCATCATCGACAACATTTCGGTGCACAAGGCGCGCATGCGCATGGGCGACAAGCTGGCGGACAAAATTCGCCGTCTGCGCCCGGTGCATGACATCGACGTGGTCATTCCCATTCCCGACACCAGCCGCACCAGTGCCATGCAGTTGGCGGAAAGCCTCGGCGTGCTCTACCGCGAAGGCTTCGTGAAGAACCGCTACATTGGGCGCACGTTCATCATGCCGGGGCAGGAGCAGCGCCAGAAGTCGGTGCGCACTAAGCTGAACGCCATCGAGCTCGAGTTCCGCAACCGCAACGTGCTGTTGGTGGACGACTCCATCGTGCGTGGTACCACTTCGGCGCAAATCATCGACCTCGCTCGCGAGGCTGGCGCACGCAAGGTCTACTTCGCCTCGGCCGCCCCGGCAGTGCGCTACCCCAACGTCTACGGCATCGACATGCCGGCTGCCGCAGAACTGGTGGCTAGCGGACGCACCGATGAAGAGGTGGCTGCGGCCATCGGCGCCGATTGGCTCATTTACCAGGACCTGTCGGACCTCGAAGCAGCCGTGCGCCACGATAAAGCCAATGTGAATGCCTTCGATACCTCCTGCTTCTCTGGTGAATACGTCACCGGCGATGTGACACCCGAATATCTGGTGCGCTTGCAGGCGGACCGCTCGGATTCCGCCAAAGCGGCCCGTCGTCTCGACGAGGT
>CALPVO020000295.1 GCA_943327025.2 Janthinobacterium lividum | reverse complement strand
GACAGCCTGCGCCTTGAGAAGGGCTATCGCGGCTGGAAGGGCGACATGACGACGGAATACACGCCGTTCATGGCCTCGCTCGACCGCTTCGTTAAGCTCGATAAGCCGGGTGGGTTCATCGGCCAGGAAGCGCTGAAGCGCGAATTCGCTGCTGGCCCGAAGGAGCGCTTCGTGCCGCTCATCGTGGATGCGGGCGATGCCGATGCACCGGCGGTATCCATGGTGTTGAAGGGCGACGAAGTGGTGGGCCTCGTCACTTCCGGTGGCTTCGGTTACCGCATCGGCAAGAGCATCGCGCTGGCCTATGTGCGCACGGACTTGGCCGTGGAAGGCACCGAACTCGAGGTGGAGATTCTGGGTGAACGCCGCCGTGCGGTAGTGAGCCGCGAACCCATCTACGACCCGGAAAACGCCCGCCTGCGCGGGTAAGAGCGTAGCCGTTCGGTAGCAGCGAGGGTGGCCTCGCTGCTTGGGTTGCCGCTACTGTTTCCGACCCGGAACTAGCGTCCTTCGCGCGTGTGGAGCACGCGAAGAATGTTGGCGGCGTCGGCGGTGAGTTCGTAGAGCACCTCGTACGTTCCCGCGATAAGGCGCCGCACTTCGCGCGGCTCATATTCGGGGACGCGTTCACCGATTCTAGGGTGCGCCGCGAGTTGGCCCGCACGTACCCTGACTAGAGCCACGGCACGCTGCGCTGCTGCCGGGCTCAGTTCGGCCAGGAATCGGCCGCGTCGGTTCAGGTCGCGACGCGCTTCTGGCGTCCAGACCACCCGCTTCATGGTTCAGCCCTTTTCCATTTCGGCCGCGCGGCGAGCGAACTCAGCTTCCAGCGCTTCCAATTCCTTGACCACCTCTTCGTGGGGAATGACGTCCCCGGCATCCACCGAAGCCAGCGCGATCCGTGTTAGCCGGTCCTTTTCCGCTTCCTCGGCCAAATAGGCACCGACGGCCTCTTTCACCAACCACCCACGAGGGCGGTCCGTGCGGTAGGCCAATTCGTCCAAGGCTTCCGCCATGCTCGTAGGCAAGTGGGCCGTGACAACACGTGTTTCCTGGGCCATGTCCGTTACTCCAATCAGATTGATTGAAATCTAATCAAACGGATTGCAGTTCGCAAGCGCTGCCGGCGCAGGTACGCTGCCTTTCCTATGAACAAGCTCAAATTGCTACTCGGCGCGCTGGCGTTCTACGGCCGGTTCTTCTGCAGCTTCACGGCCATTGGCTTTCATGTGCGGCGCCTGTTCTGGCGGCGCTTCCAGCCGGACTTCCGCGGCCAGCATTGGGTGGTCACCGGTGCGTCGGCTGGCATTGGGCGCCACATCGCTCTGGCGGCCGCGCGTGCCGGAGCCAGCGTGACGGCGGTAGCAAGAGCCAGCACCAAGCTGGATGAGGTGGTGGCCACCGCGCGGGCTGAAGGCTTGCAACTGCAAGCAGCGACTTGCGACTTGTCTAGCATGGCCGACGTGAGCCGCTGGCTGGTGGAACGAGGTGCCGTTGCGAATAGCGGCGTGACCACGAATGCCGCCCCCGGGCAAACTACTGCAGCTGCCCTCCAACGCGTTGATGTGCTGGTGAACAACGCCGGCGTGATGCTCGACGAACACAGCCTCACCGCGGAAGGTCTCGAAGCTTCATTCGCGACGAATTTGCTCAGCCACTATCGTCTGACCACGGGGCTGGTCGCTGCAGGCTTGCTGCCGTCAACAGCCGTGGTGGTGAACATGACTTCGGGCGGCGCGTACCACGTGCCGTTGTCTACGGCGATGCTGAATGTGACTGACGCTGCCCGCTACAACGGCACCTACGCCTACGCTTTCCACAAGCGCGCGCAGGTGGTGCTGAGCGAGTATTGGCGAACCCAATGGAACGCCGAAGGACGCCGCAGTTATGTGCTGCACCCGGGCTGGGTGGACACGCCAGGCGTGAAGCGTTCACTGCCAAGGTTTCGCGCGGCGCTGAAACGGGTGCTACGGGACGAAGCCGCGGGCGCCGACACGGCGCTATGGCTGGCGGCTACCAAGCCCGCACAACCTATAGGCGAACACATCTGGTTCGATCGCAAGGCGCGTGCAGCGCATGTGGCTGCAAGCACGCGAGTTTCGCGTGATACGCCGGAAACGCTAGTGGCCTATCTGGAAAAAGCGCAGTGAACCATCAGGCGTGGTGCTCAGCAGAACGCGCGCCTAGTGCGGCGAGTGCGGCGAGTGCGGCGAGTACCGCACCGTCTTCCCTATAGCGCCGCGCTTCGTAGGCGGCCTCAGGCCGCCGCCAGTTCCCGCGACACTTCTGCCAGCAGCCCGGCCACGTAGCCGCGGAACGAACGTCCGAGCACTATCTGGAAGCTGTGCTCGCCAGTGCGCCACAACACGATTTCCGCCTTGCTGAACAGCGTGCGCGTGACGGTGTCGACCGGGAAGGCTTCGGGCGTCAGTTCCAACGGGCACAGTGAGTTCAGCAGCCACGCGGCATGCGTGCCAGAAAGCTCCAGCGCTACGTTGCGGTGGCTGATGTCCACCAGCGAATGCGCATGGGCCGCAAGGCCCGTTTGCAATGCCGCCTCGAGCGCAGCGCCATCGTCCATGCTGGTGCCGAGCCAGATTTCATCCGGGCCCAACCACAGGGCGGCGCGCGGTGTTCCCGCGACGCGCGCCACGCCACCGGCTTGTGCAGGCAAGGGAGCGCCGAAGGCAGCGCCAGCAGCGGCGAGGGCGGCATCGCCACCGCGCAACACCCAGCGACGGCCTTCCGGCATGTCCGTCAACGCCGCTTGAGCAGCGCTCTTGGCGAACCATTCAGACATGAAGCCTCGCTCCTTCGGTGTCGTAGAACACGGGGGCAACCACTTGTGCCGCAATAGCGCCGCCCGGCATCGGAATGTAGACCGTCTGGCCCACGAGCGCGCGGCCATCCGCCACCAGCGCCAAGGCGATGGAACGGCCCAGCACGGCGCTGTGGTACGACGACGTAACGTGCCCGATGAGCTTCATCGGCACGGGCTGCTCCGGCACGGCAGCGACCTGCGCACCTTCTTCCAGGACGGTCTTCGGCTCTGCAGTGAGCAAGCCCACCAGCTGCTTGCGGCCCTTGGCCACCAGCGCTGGGCGGGCCAGTGAACGCTTACCGACGAAGTCCGGCTTGGACTTGGCGACGGCCCAACCGAGCCCTGCGTCGTCTGGCGTCACGGTGCCGTCGGTTTCCTGGCCGACGATGACGTAGCCCTTCTCGGCGCGGAGCACGTGCATGGTCTCCGTCCCGTAAGGCGTCATGCCGTGCGCAAGACCTGCGGCCCACACCATTTCCCAAGCGCGCTGGCCGTGGCCTGCCGGCACGTTGATTTCGTAGCCGAGTTCACCGGTGAAGCTGACACGCATGAGCAGCATGGGGATGTCCCCCAGTGCGCCGCGCACCATCGACATGTGGGGCAGAGCGGCGTTGGAGACGTCCAACCCATTCACCAGCGGCGCGATGACTTCGCGAGCCTTGGGGCCTTGTACGGCGATGACCGACCATTGCTCCGTGGTGGAAGTAAGCCAGACCTGCAGGTCCGCCCACTCCGTCTGGAGATAGTCTTCCATCATGTGCAGCACGCGCGGCGCACCACCGGTGGTGGTGGTCACGTGG
>CALPVO020000294.1 GCA_943327025.2 Janthinobacterium lividum | reverse complement strand
CATCGGTAGCGCCGCATAGCGGTTCGCCACGAACACCAAGTCACGAATCCAGTTGTCCTGGGTATAGGCCTGCCTGTTGTAGATGAGATAGAAATCCGCCGGGTTAGTCACGAACCAAGTCTGGTAGCCGCCCTTGGTGGAGATGCCATGCATGTCCAGCAGCACGTACAGCCCTTGTCGGTTCGCTTCTGCCATCCACAGGTCCAGTACCTGCAATGACGTCTTGCCTATCAGATCCGCATTCTTGCTGGGCTCCATATAGCTCAGCGTATTCACAGGGGTAGTCACGTAAAGAGTGTCTGGCGCAATCGGTAGACGCACGGCGTTGAAGCCCAGCGCCTTGATCTGCGCTATCTGCTCCTTCCACCCCATGGACCAAAGGTACTGCGGCTGCAGGATGGCAGTGTTGAACCCGAAGTGGTTGATGCCGCGCAGTTGAATCTCGCGGTTGGAGTCGTCGTAAAGACGCCCGCCTTGCGCGAAATAGCCGGCGGCGGACGCAGGGCCCGCCAGCATCAGACCGAGCAGGGTGAGAAGAGCGAACCGCCCGAGTTCGCGGCACTGCCGCGGGAAGGCCCGGAGCGCTTCGCGAAGCGATGCTCTGGACAAGGCATGGCGCAAGGCCATGAAAGAGGACACGTGGTACATGACAGACTCCAGAGGCAACGATATCCAGTGGAGGCAACCTACGCCCGCAGCGTAGCCGTGGTCGGTTCGCACGGACACGCTATTACAGGAGCGTGTCAACCCGGTTCATCGTCTCGCGCTAGTAGCGCGGCCATTGCCTCGGGCAGGCGGCGGCGCAAGCCGCAGGCGGGTGGCGGCGAAAGCCGCCACCGACCACTGTTACGGTAGCGTGCGATGGCTACCGTCACACAGCGGCGCTTTGGTGCTGTGCTTGCAGCCGCAGAAGTAGGCCTTGCCAGTCACTTCCGGCGTGTAGGCCTGCGGCGCGAACTCCGAGCCCTTGTGGGAGCCGTCGCAGAAAGGCTGCTTCGTGGACTGGCCGCAAGTGCACCAGTAATAGGTCTTGCCAGCCTCCACTTCCACCGGAAGGGGGGTACGGGATGCGATGACGGGATCTGCCATGGAAACTCTCCTCGGTGAGTAAAGCGGAAGTATAGCCCCGCGCTTCGGACCGACAATGGCAGCGGCGCTTTCCGGTTGTCCAGTCCACGGCCGGATAACACCAGCGATATACTCCGGGAATGAACCCCATCGTGTATGCCATTCCGGTCTTCATGGCCTCCATCCTGCTGGAGATTGTCATCGCCCGCTGGAAGCGGGTGCCCACCTACGACATCCCCGATGCACTGACGAGCCTGCACTTCGGCACGCTCAGCCAAACCATCGGTGCGTTCGTCAAGGTGCTGGGCTTTGGCCTTTACGTAGCCGTCTACGAACGCTGGCACGCCGTGGAACTGCCCACCGACGCTTGGTGGGTGTGGGTGGCGGCGTTGGTGGTCTACGACTTCATCTACTACTGGATTCACCGCTTCGGCCACGAGGTGAACTGCCTGTGGGCGGCCCACCAGGTGCACCACTCCTCCGAGTACTACAACCTCTCCACTGCCCTGCGTCAAAGCTCCACCGGTGCCGTGGTGGGGTGGCCGTTCTACTTGGTCATGGCGGTAGCCGGCGTGCCGCCGCTGGTCTTTGGTGTGGTGGCCCTCATCGACCTGCTCTACCAGTACTGGGTGCATACCGAACTGGTGCGCAAGCTCGGCTGGTTCGACCGCGTGTTCGTGTCCCCTTCCAACCACCGCGTGCACCACGGCCAGAACGACTACTGCATCGACCGCAACTACGGCGGCATCTTCATTATCTGGGACCGCCTATTCGGCACCTTCCAGGAAGAGCGCGACGAAGAACCTGTGGTTTATGGCATCCGCAAACCGCTGCGCAGCTATAACGCCGTGTGGGGCAACCTGCATGTATGGAAAGCGTTGTTTGCCAGCAGTGGGCAGGCTCTACGCAGCGGCAACGTCAGCGGCGCCATCGCGGTGTTTTTTGCGCCGCCCGCGGGCTGGGGCCAGCACGTGGAGCACCTCGACACAAAGACGGTGGTGCGCTTCGATACCGCTACGCCACGCACCGTACGCATGTACGCCCTGGTGCAGTACGGCGTGTTCAGCCTCTACGCCACGCACTTCATCGCAGTGGCACCCGAACTCTCGCTCGACGTGCGCCTGCTGTACGCCGGCGTCATCGCTGCCGGTGCGCTATCGGTGGGCTGGCTGCTGGAGGGCCGCAAGTTCGCGCTGCCCGTGGAAGCGCTGCGACTAGTGGCGCTGGGCAGCGCCTTCCTGCTGCTGCCCACATGGTTCGGCTGGGCGCCCACGCCGCAAGTGAAAATGGCTGTGCTGGCCCTGCTGGCCACTTCGCTGGCGTGGCTGGGCGTGGGGCTGGTGAAAGTTCCGGAAGAGTCGCGAGCAAGCTCCTGACGTTTAATGGTCGGCGCGCACGCCGCCACGGTCTGCGAGGAACGCCAATACCTCGGCCGTCTTGGCATTCATCAGGGCAATATCGCCACGGCTTTCCACGTTCAGGCGCAGCAAGGGCTCCGTGTTTGAGGTGCGCAGGTTCATGCGCCACTCGGGGTGGGCAATGCTCACGCCGTCGGTGAAGTCCAACGCCGCACCTGCCCCAAAGTGCTCCTGCACGGCGGTAATGACGGCCTTCGCGTCAGGAATGCGCAGATTGATTTCGCCGCTGGCCGGGAAGGCGGCAATGCGCTCCTGCACCAACTGCCCCAGCGTCTTGCCGGTCTGGCTGACCAACTGCGCCACCAGCAACCACGGCACCATACCGCTGTCGCAATAAAAGAAGCGGCGGAAGTAGTGGTGCGCGCTCATCTCACCGCCATAGGCAGCATCTTGTTCGCGCATCTTCGCCTTCATGAAGGCGTGCCCGCTCTTGCACATGACCGGCACGCCACCGGCCTGCTCGGCAATGGCGATGGTGTTCCAGGTGAGGCGCGGGTCGTAGAGCACGCGCGCACCAGGCTCTTGGGCAATAAACGACTGGGCCAATAATCCGACGATGTAATAGCCCTCAAGGAAGGTGCCGTGCTCGTCGAAGAAGAAACAGCGGTCGTAGTCGCCGTCCCAAGCAATGCCGAAATCGGCCCCGGAAGAACGCACTAATTCCGCCACGCGGCCTTGGTTGACCAGGAGCATGGGGTTGGGCACGCCATTGGGGAACGTGCCGTCGGGAGCATGGTCCAGCTTGGTCCAGCGGAAGGGTAAACGGCCTTCCAGCTCATCCACGATCAGCCCGGCACCGCCGTTGCCGGCGTGGCACACCAAGTGCAGCGGCTTCAGCGTCGCCACATCCACATAGGACATCAGGTGGTCGAGATAGTCCGCCATGGCGTTCACGGGCGTCACTTTGCCCGACGCTGCGGGTTCGGCAAACTCGCCCGCCTCCGCCAGTGCACGAATCTCCAGCAAGCCCGTGTCGCCGCTCACTGGCTTTGACTGCTCGCGCACGAACTTCATGCCATTGTAGTCCGGCGGGTTGTGGCTAGCCGTGACCATGATGCCGCCGTCTGCACCCAAGTGCCCGGTAGCAAAGTAGACGCCCTCCGTACCACACAGGCCAATGTCCTCAACATCGCAGCCTTGGTCCGT
>CALPVO020000293.1 GCA_943327025.2 Janthinobacterium lividum | reverse complement strand
GTGGCGCCACGCCGCCTCGGGGCGGTGCTCCGGCACCAGCCTTAGACCATGGACAGCGCCCTCGCCCAGCCGTGCCCGCAAACGGTCCAGCAGTACTTCAGCCGCGCCCGCCTCTACAGCATCTTCGGTACCCGGCAAGGCGCGGGTGTCCGGCGGCAGCGGCACCACCACGCCTGAACGCAACCGCAAGCCACACACCGGCGACAGCAGTTCCAATCGGTCGAGCCGTTCGCGTAACAACGCCCCGAGCCGCTGCGCCGCGCCACCGGGAGCCGCCAAGCCAAGGCTGACCGTGGTGAGACGTGGCGCACTGCCAGCGTCCTTCGCCAAGCGACTGGGGCGATGACGCAACTGCAGCACCACCCCATGGACGCCCGCGTTGCGACCCCGCAGGAAGGCTTCCAGCGCTGCCAGCAAATGGTCCACCGCCGGCAGCAAGGCTGGCACTGTGGTGGCTTCCGCTTCGAGTTCCAGCGCCTCCAGGAAACGTTCCGGGAGCGTGGTGCGGGCACGGGGCGTGGGGCGATGCCCGAGCGCCTGCTCCAGTTGTTCTGCCACCACTGGCCCATAGCGCCGGGCCAAGCCTTCTCGTGGCAGGCGCAGCACCTCGCCCACCTGCCGCGCGCCGGCCTCCGCCAAGCGGTCCAGCACAGCACCCGGCCAACGGGTAGCCGTGAGGGGCAAAGGAGCCAAAGCCGCCGCCAAAGGCCCCCAGCCACTCACCGCCCGCACCGCCGCGCCCGGCGTGCCCGCGCGAGCGGACCACAGCGCGGACAGTGGCGTGGGGGTAAGCGCGAGCGAGGCAGTGAAACCTTCGCGCGCCAAGTCGCGCCGCCAACGGGCCAACAAAGCGCGGGTACCCCCCAGCAGCCGCAAACTACCGCGGACTTCCAGCAAGAGAGCGTCGGGCGCCTCCAGGCTCACCCACGGCGTGTACTGTGTGGCCAGCCGGGCCAACCGTTCCAGCGCCAGCTGTTCGCGCTGCGGCTGGCGCGGCAACACGCCCAACTGTGGCGCCAAGGCATAGGCCGCGTTCAGCCCGTGCCCCGGCCGAATGCCCAGCGCTAGCGCCGTGGCATCCGCCGCGACCACCTCGCACTGCGCGCCTTCACCGGAAACTATTACTTTAGGTAATTCAGTATTTTGCGAGGTATTTGAAAATGAAGTTTCAAGCTTTAGACACTCGATGGCGAGCGCCGGCAAGTGCACCGCCAGCCACAAATGGCGGGCGGCGGCGCGGGTGGCGGGTGCTGGTGGCAGGGCTGGCCTGCCGCCTTGGTGGGAGGCAGCTGGCTGTCGGCTGTCGCGAGCAAGCTCACTCCTACAGGCAAGATCACCCCCAGCGGTAGCCAGTTCTTCTTGTGGGAGCGAGCTTGCTCGCGCGCCCTGCAGAGCCAGCCCTTCCTGCACAAGCAAGCGTGCCCGCGCCCCTCGCCTAGCTGTGCCGGAGCGCATCACGCACCCACCCGGGCCGACCGCCCTGGCACTTCAGTACTTCGATATCCAGCCCACCTGCCGGGCGCGGGTGCAGCACCAGCCGCAAGCTGGCCGGCGAAGCCATCGCCACCTGAGCCAAGGGCCGGAATAGCACGCCGAGCGCACCGCCTTGGGCGGCCGCCAGCTTCAGGCGACGCAAGGCGTGGTCGTCGGCCGGATGCGCCCAGCCGAAAACGGCAGCACAGGCACCCGAGCGCAAAGCTTGTTCCATGGCCCAGAGCGCCTCGGCGGGAGATTCCGGGGCTACCCAAAGCACCTGCTCTGGCTGCACACCGGCCTGCGCCAAAGCTGGGCCGTAGGGAACATAGGGCGGGCGAACCCACGCCAGCCAACGCGGCTTAGCCGGGACCCGGGCACCGTCGTCGCAGGCACGGACCGGGCCACCCGCTGCCCAACGCTGCAGGGCGGGCAACCACAGGGAGACTTCGCCAACACCGGAGCCTGCCGAGAGCACCTCGACCAGCGTGCCCACGGGCCAACCGCCACCGGGCAGCACCGCTGAAAGCCTTGGAAACCCCGTGGGCAGGTACGCACCGGCGGCAAACGCCGACACGCCCCCCTGCGGACCCACCCGCCAGACAGCACCGGCCGACTGTTCCAGCAAGCTGGCCAGGGCCTCGGCTTGGACAGGAGGCGCCCCCGGGGACCGGGAAGCGCCTTCGCTCATTGGAGCCGGTCGATGGAACGCCCGCAGCGCAACACGCCCACCACCACGCCTTCGATGATGAGCGACTGCTCTTCGAGGTCCACGCGGATGGGGTCGAAATCGCGGTTTTCGGGCAGCAGCCATACCACCGGGCCATCTTGGCGATAGCGCTTTACGGTAACTTCGTTTTCGAGGCGCGCCACCACCACCTGACGGTTGCGCACTTCAGGCGTGCGGTGCACGGCCACTAAGTCGCCGTCGAGGATGCCGATGTCCTTCATGGACATACCCACCACCTTCAGCAGGTAGTGCGGCTTGGGGTGGAACAGGTCCGGGTCCACTTGGTACCGCGATTCGATGTTTTCCTCGGCGAGGATGGGGCGCCCTGCAGCTACCCGACCGATAAGCGGCAAGCCCGGCGGCGGCGGCATATCGCGGACGACACCTTCCTTCAACTGAATGCCACGCGAGGCACCGGGCACCAGTTCCAGCACGCCCTTGCGCTGAAGGGCACGCAGGTGGTCTTCGGCGGCGTTGGCGGACTTGAAGCCCAGCGCACGAGCAATTTCCGCACGCGTGGGCGGCATGCCATTTTCCTGGACGTGGTCGCGGATGAATTCGAGGATTTGTTGCTGGCGGGGAGTGAGATCCGACATGGCTGGCTCCACTGGGAGGTGCATCTGAAGGTGCATCTGGGCGTGCTTCAGGGGCACTGGGGTGACATTACGCTTCGTGCTGTATGGAAACACAGTACCTGAGGAAATATCCAGTAGCAAGAGGGCTCACCCAGTGAGCCTGTTAACCCCACAAGCGCGTCACCGTACGGAACCAGAAGGACAGTTGTGTTGTCGTTATTCCGCGACGCCTCAGGGGGACTGCCTTTATGGCGCGTTATGTCTTACCCTATACGGGCAAGAATCAAACGCGCCGTGCGCAGACCGTCTGCTCCGCGTGCGAAGTGTGTTTATCAACCTAGCTAGGGGTAAGAAATCATGATGAAGTTCGTCAAGGTGGGCGCTGCTGCCCTTTGTGTTGTGTTCGCCGCGGGCTGCGTGGATCTGAAGCCGTTGCAGGCTGAGGTCGACACCCTGAAGACCCAGGTCGCCAAGCTGCAGGCCGACCACTCCAGCATGATGAGCGCCAGCAGCGCCAACGCTGCCGCTGCCGACAGCGCCGCCCGCGCTGCCGCTGCCGCCCAGCAGGCTGCCACTGCCGCCGCCGCCAAGGCGGACCAGGCTCTCGCCGCCGCGACCGCCAGCCAACAGTGCTGCGACGCGACGAACGAGAAGATCGACCGCATGTTCAAGCGTTCGATGTCGAAGTAAGGCCTAGCCTTGCTCCGGCGGGCGCCCGGCAACGGGTGCCCCACGAAAAACGCCGCAGGAAACTGCGGCGTTTTTTTTCGTCTCACTTAACCCTTTTCCAACCAGCCCGACGTTTACCCCGGCAGAACCCACCGCAAGGAGTCCTGCCGATGAAAGCCCAAACTACTCTGAAGAC
>CALPVO020000292.1 GCA_943327025.2 Janthinobacterium lividum | reverse complement strand
CGTCGGTCACATGGGTATTGAACTGGCTGGCCCCACCATTCTCACGTTTGGTACTGCCCAGCAGAAAGCCCGCTTCCTGCTGCCCATCGCTCGCGGCGAAGAGTTCTGGTGCCAAGGCTATTCCGAACCCAATGCCGGCAGCGACCTCGCCAATGTGCGTACGCGCGCGGCCTTGGTGGAAACACCCGAAGGCGCGAAGTGGCAGGTGAACGGCCAGAAGATCTGGACATCGCTTGCTACCTTCGCGCATTGGTCGTTCGTTGTGTGCCGTACCGAAGAAGGCACCAAGGGACATAAAGGGTTGTCGTACTTGCTGGTGCCCACGCGCCAAGCGGGCGTCACCATTCGCCCCATTCGCCAGATGAATGGCGAGGCCGAATTCAACGAGACTTTCTTCAACGATGCGGTTACGGATGCCACCCACATCGTCGGCGCACCCGGCGAAGGCTGGAAAGTGGCGATGGGCACGCTGGCTTTCGAGCGTGGTGTTTCCACGCTCGCGCAGCAGATGTCCTTCCGCAATGAGTTGGACCGGTTGGTGGCAGCGGCCAAGGCCAACGGCGCCGCAGCCGATCCCACACTGCGTCTGCGTCTTGCGGAAGCCTATAGTGGATTGCGCATCATGCGCTACAGCGCGCTACGCATGCTCAGCAACGCGGACGGCGGCGAACTGAGCGGCGCTGCCTATACCTACAAGATTCATTGGGCCACTTGGCGCAAGAAGTTGGGTGAACTGGTGATGGACGTGCTCGGGCCCGCAGGCGAGATAGCCGCTGGCGCTCCGTACCACTGGGATGAATTGCAGGGCGTGTTCTTCTCTTCGCGCTCCGACACTATCTACGGCGGTACCAATCAGATTCAGCGCAATCTCATCGCCGAGCGTGCGCTCGGCCTACCGAAGGAGCCTCGCGGCGCATGACCACCTTCCCGCTTCCTTTGGCTGACCGCGTCATCTTCATTACCGGTGCCGCCTCCGGCATCGGCAAGGCCACCGTGGCCGCCTGTCGCGATGCTGGTGCGCGAGTGGTGGCAGCGGACTTGCAGCCGGCGGAGGCCACCGCGGCCGCCAATGGTCTTGGTGCGGACGACCTTGCGGTAAGTGTGAATGTGGCAGAAGGCGACGCGGTTAAGGCGGCCATGGCTGCCGTGAAAGAACGCTATGGTCGGCTAGACGGCTTGGTGAATTGCGCGGGTATCAATGGGCAGGGCAGCATCGACCACATCACTGTCGAGCAGTTCCGCAAAGTGCTGGCGGTGCATGTAGAGGGCACCTTCAACGTGACGCAGGCGGCGCTGCCCTTGCTGCGCGCTGCTGGTGCGCAGGCTGCCATCGTGAACCTGTGCAGCATCTATGGCATGACGGGCGGCCCGGCCAATCTGTCTTACAACACGGCCAAGGGCGCGCTGTTGAACTTCACACGCTGCATGGCGGCGGACCTCGGTGCCGAAGGCATCCGCGTGAATGCCGTCAGTCCGGGTTATATCGAAACGCCGATGACCCACATGTTGCAGCATGAGGCCGCGGCACGGATGCGCGAGCGGTTCGTACAGATGCACTTGCTGCGCCGGCCCGGGCAGCCTGAAGAGGTGGCTCGAGCCATCCGCTTTCTTCTCTCCAGCGACGCCTCGTTCATTACCGGTGCCAACCTGCCGGTGGACGGTGGGTTCAGTAGTGCGCAGCTCATCCTGCCATGAGCCTCCGGCCAGTCCATGGAGAGGTTCGTGGTAGCCTTTGGGCAGTTAGAGGAATGCCATGAACCAGCCCCGAACCCCCGCTGAACCGGTCGCCCTGCCGGAAGAGCTTTATGCCATCGACGATGTGGACCGCCGCATCATCGCCCTGTTGCGCGCCAACGGCCGCGCCACCAACCAGCAGATTGCGCGCAGTCTCAAAATTGCTGCCACCACGGTCAGCGCTCGTATCCGCCGGCTGGAGCAGGCCAAGGCCATGCGTGTCGTGGCTGTGTCGGACTTTGCAGCCCTAGGCTACAAGGTGCTGCTCGCGGTAGGAATTGAGGTGCAAGGCCGGGCTGCCCAAGAAGTGGTGCAGGAATTGGCTGAGTTGCCCGAAGTATTCGCGGCCCACTTGGTGACCGGCGCTCGCGACATCGAGATACTCGTGGCGCTGCATGACCTTGCTGAGCTGCAACCGTTCATGATGGAAAAAATCACTCGAGTGAAAGGCATTCGCAGCATGTCGGCCGGTATCGCTGCGGACATCGTCAAGTTCAATTTCGACGTGGCGCCCATCCGATGAGCAACCCCGAAGTGCAACTCGACGACCTCGACCGTCGCATCATCGACCTGCTCACCCGCGACGCGCGGGTGAGCAACCGCCAGGTGGCCACGCAGCTCGGCGTGACGGAGGGCACCATTCGGGGCCGTATTCGTCGTCTCGAGAAGGAAAACTGCATCCGCCTGACGGCGGTGACCAACGTGGCCTATCTCGGTGCGCCGAAGGTGGTGCTCATCGGCATTCAAGTAGAGCACGCGGAGCTCAAAAATCTGTGCCAGAAGTTGGCCGCCATGCCGGATATCGGCTCGGTCATCGTCATGCTCGGGCGCTACGACATTCTCGCTATCGGCTTGTTCAGTACGCTGGAAGAAGTGGTGGCCGTGGCTAATAACCGCATCTTGTCGCTGCCGGGCGTGCGCCATGTGGAAACCTCTATCGCGGTCAGTACCTTCAAGTATGACCACCGCGTAGCGAAGATTACTGCGCGACCCAAGGGCGGTAGCCGCGAGGCTTGAGCTCGTGAGCTTCGCAGTTCGGCACCAACACTGGCCCGTTTGCGCCACGGGCAATGAGGAATGGAATGATGGCCAGCCTGCATCACCCTGAAGAAACTTTCGATTTGGTCGTCATCGGCTCCGGCGCAGCAGGGCTCACTGCCGCCCTCACGGCAGCCCACCATGGCGCGAAGGTGGTGGTGTTGGAGCGTGGTCACTTGTGGGGTGGTACCTCTGCTACTTCCGGTGGCACCATCTGGATTCCCAACAATCACCTCATTGCTCCTGCGGGTGGTGAGGACAATCCGGCAGATGCTTTCCGCTACATCCGCCAACTCGCGGGTGACGATGCCAGCGCCGAACGCGTGCAGGCGTTTGTTGATCACGGTCCGCGCATGGTTCGCTTTCTCGCAGACCATTCCGAAGTGCAGTTCGATTGTCTCGAAACCTACTGTGATTACCACCCGGAACTGCCCGGTGGTCGCCCGGGGTTTCGCAGCATTCAGGCGCTGCCAGTGAAGAGTGACGTGCTGGGGCGAGATTTCGAGACCCTCCAGCCGCCGCACGTGGCTACTACGGCTTTCGGGCGCATCAACTGGACGGCGAAGGAGGCCCGCCCGCTCATCACGCAGGCCAAGGGCGCGAAATCCATATTCCTGAAGATTGCCGCGAAGTACTACCTCGACATTGGCCAGCGCATGAAGACCACGCGCGACCGGCGTATCACCGGTGGCGGTGCGCTGGTGACGCGCTTGAAGGCCTCGCTCAACAAGTGGAAAGTGCCGGTACGACTTTCCACCAGCTTGGTGGACTACGTGCTCGAGAACGGGCGTGTGGTGGGTGTGGAAGTGGAGAGTGGTGGCTACCGTCAGGTGGTGCGTGCCACGCGGGGCGTGGTGGTCGCCTCGGGCGGCTTCGAGCG
>CALPVO020000291.1 GCA_943327025.2 Janthinobacterium lividum | reverse complement strand
TGGCTTCCAAACGCGAACGCTTGGCGGACACCAAGGCCAACTCCGAAAGAGCGAAGAAGGCATTAATGACCAGCAGCAACGCTAGGACGAGGAACTCTTTCATGCGGGCGGCAGGGTGACGGGACGACGGAGCGTCTTATCACCCTTCCTTTGGCATCTCCGGGCCGTGGAGGTCTACCGGACGCGAGGACCTGGAGCGCATCCGGATATTGATCATCTCGACCACAAAAGAGAAGGCCATGGCGAAGTAGAGGTAGCCCTTCGGCAGGTGCACCTCGAAGCCTTCCGCGATGAGTGCCACGCCCACAAGAATGAGAAAGGCGAGCGCCAGAATCTTCACGGTGGGATGGCGGTCGATGAAATCGCTGATGGGGCGCGCCATGAACATCATGACGAGAACGGCCACCACGATAGCGGCGACCATGACCGGCAAGTGTTTCGCCAAACCGACTGCCGTAAACACCGAGTCCAGAGAGAACACGATATCCACGATGGCAATCTGAATGACCACCCAAAAGATGGCGCCGGCAGCACGAATCGACGAGGGGCCTTGGGCGGGCCCTTCGAGGCTCGCGTCAATCTCCATGACGCTCTTCACCAGCAGGAACAAACCACCGCCCGCGAGGATGAGGTCGCGCCCGGAAATACCCTGCCCGGACAACTGTGCCGGCAAAGTAAAGATGTTCGCCGTTAAGGACATGAGCCAGGTGATGCTGAACAGCAACCCGATACGCGTGACCATCGCCAGGCCCAAACCCAGGATACGGGCGCGGTGCTGCTGTTCCGGCGGCAACTTCGCCACCAGGATGGACAGGAAGATGATGTTGTCGATGCCAAGGACGATTTCGAGCACGGCCAGCGTGACGAAACTCAACCAGGCTTGTGGGTCAGAGAGTAATTCCATGGCTATTTAGGGCAGGTCGTCGACGGCCTGCTTCTTCTCCGATGGCAAGAGGTCTTCCTGAGTAAGACCCAGGTCCAAAGATACACCGGCGGCCACGAAGATGGACGAATAGGTACCAACCAAGATACCGACGATCAGGGCTGTCGAAAATCCACGGAGTGTCTCGCCGCCCAGCACGAACAGGGCGATGACCGTGAGCAGCGTCGTGCCGGAGGTGATGACCGTACGCGACAGCGTCTCGTTGATGGCCACGTCCATGATTTCGTGCGGCGTGGACTTGCGCATCGACAGGAACCGCTCGCGCACGCGGTCGAAAACCACCACCGTGTCGTTAAGCGAATAGCCGATGACAGCCAGAATGGCGGCCAGTACGGAAAGATCGAACGTCATACCCGTAGCCGCGAACACGCCAAGCACCACGATGGGGTCATGCAGGGCTGCCAACACGGCGCCTACCCCGAACTTCCATTCGAAGCGCATCCAGACATACAGCATGATGAGCACGAGCGTGATGGCCAGCGCCTGCAGACCCTTACTCACGAGTTCCTCACCAACCTGCGCGCCGACGACTTCGTTGCGACGCAGTTGCGCGCCGCCGTCGACTGCCTTGACGGCGGCAGTGACGCGGTTGGTGATGTCTTCGGCTTTCTGGCCATCCGGAACGGGCGGCAAGCGCACCAGCACGTCGCGGTCCGTGCCGAAACTCTGCACAGCCACCTCCGGGAAGCCAGCGCGGTGCAGGGACTGCCGCGTCGCCTCTAGGTCGGCCGAGCGGGAGTAGTTGTACTCCACGACCACGCCACCCGTGAAGTCGATGCCGAGGTTCAGGCCCTGCATAAATGTGAAGACGAGGGACCCTACCACGAGCACCGAGGACAGGCCGTACCAGACCTTGCGCTGTCCCATGAAAGGGAACTGCGTGACTTTCTTGAAAAATTCCATTGCCTTGCTCCCGACTCAGATCGACAGGCTGGTGAGGTGCTTGCGCCGACCCCATACCAACTCGATGAGAGCGCGGCTGCCCGTGAGCGCCGTGAACATCGAAGTGACGATACCGAGGCACAGCACCACCGCAAAGCCCTTGACGGGACCCGAACCAAACACGAACAGCACCACACCAGCGATGAGCGTAGTGATATTGCCGTCGAAGATGGAGCTGAAGGCACCATCGAAGCCCGCATTGATGGCTGCTCGTGGAGACATGCCAAGGCGCAGTTCCTCGCGAATGCGTTCGTAGATGAGGATGTTGGCGTCCACCGCCATGCCCACCGTGAGCACCATGCCGGCGATACCTGGCAACGACAACGCCGCGCGGGTGAGGGTGAGCAAAGCTGCAAGGAGGACCACATTGGCCAGGAGCACTGCACAGCCCACGAGCCCGAAGCCGCGGTAGTAAAAAGCGACGAACACGAACACTACGCCGAGGCCAATGATCAGCGCGCGGACACCGCGGTCGATGTTGTCCTGACCAAGGCTCGGGCCCACCAGTTTCTGCTCCACGATAAAGATAGGCGCAGCGAGCGCACCAGCACGCAGCAGCTTGGCCAGTTCCTGGCCTTCCTGCAGGCTGATGCCCGTGATCTCGAACTGGTTGGAGAACACGCCACGGATGGTGGCCAGCGAGATGACCTCTTCCTTGACGCGGTCCACGGCGACCTTCTGGCCACCTTGGTCTTCCAGCACGCGTTCGCGCTCGATGAACACCACGGCCATGGGCTTACCGAGGTTTTCGCGGGTGGTGCGGAGCATTTCCTCACCGCCGCGGCTGTCGAGCTTCACGGAAACGGCCGGCTCGCCGTTCTGCATGGACGAACTGGCGTCGGCCAACTGGTCGCCCGTCAGGATGAGTTCGCGCTTGAGCAGCACCGGCTGGCCGCTGCGGTCGTTGTAGAGCTTGGTGCCGATGGGCGCACGACCCGAGCGCTTTGCTTCGATGGGGCTATTGATCGTATCGCCGAGGCGGAACTCGAGGGTGGCGACCTTGCCGAGAATGCGAATGACCTCGGAAGCGTCCTGCACGCCAGGCAACTGCACCGCAATGCGGGTCTGACCCTGCCGCTGCACCACCGCCTCGGAGACGCCGAGGCTGTTAACGCGGTTATTCAGGGAAGTGATGTTCTGTTGGATGGCAAAGTCTTGGCGGGCCTTGATTTGCGCCGGCGTCAGCAACGCCGTTAGCGTCGCCTCGGGCGCACCACCAGCAGCCGGCGTCACCATGGCATCCACCCACACGAGGTCGGGGTCCATGGCCTGCACGGCCTTGCGACCCTCCGGCAGACTGCCCGCGTCACGCAGGACCACCGTCACACCACGACGGGCGGCCTCGCCGGTTCCTTCGTTGATGGACTCGACCGACAGGTAGGGGAGATCCTTCTCACGCAACGCCGTACGCGCATCGCGTTCGTAGCGCGCCAGCACTTGCGTTACCGCACCGTCCACGTCCACTTCGTAGACGAGGTAGATGCCGCCGCGCAGGTCGAGGCCGAGCGGCATGGCACGAAGGCCCAGCCCACGCAGCAACGCCGGCATACGCGAAGCAAAAGTGGTAGCGATGGCGAACTGGTTCGGGTGTGCGGCTTCCACGGCCGCCTTGGCCCGCAACTGCGACGGCACATCGTTCAACCGGATGAGCAGGCGCCCGCTTTCAACATAGCCCGCTTCGGGGGTTACCCCGGCTTGGGCAAGCAGTGCGGTGTATTCCGCGACGCTGGCTTCGGTGAAGGCGGCGCGGTCCTTGCGGGACAACTGCA
>CALPVO020000290.1 GCA_943327025.2 Janthinobacterium lividum | reverse complement strand
TTCGCCAAAGCATTGGCGCATTCTTCAGGCGTAAACAAGGGGAGACCGTCGAGCACCAGCCCGGCAGCAAGGTCCGGCGCTTGTCGCGCCACTTCCAGCGCGATGACGGCCCCCGTGTGCGTGCCTGCCAACAAAGCTTGATGCAGGCCCGCTTCACGCAACACTGGAATGAACGCGGCCGCGAGCGCGTGCATGGTGAATGGCGCCTGCACGCCGCCGGGTAGCGCGGGCGAAACACCGAAGCCCGGTGTGTCCGGAGCCCACAACCGCCAACCCGTAGGCAAGCGCGCGGCGAGTGGCGCTGCAGACCTTGAGCTGACGGGGGACTGATGGAAGTACACCACCGGGCGCCCGCTGCCCGCGGTACGCACATGCAACCGAAAGCCACCGCCACTCAACCAGTGCCGCGTGAAGGTCAACGCAGTGGCTCCACGCGCGGCACCATCACGCTGATAATGAGTGCCTGCACGATACACAGCGAAGACGCCACGGCGAAGGCCGCCGGATAGCCGTAGTTCGCCACCAACGCGCCTACGCCCAACTGGAACAGCGCACCGCCCAGCGAACCGGCCGCACCAGACAAACCCCAGACAGCGGCGACATCTTGTGCCGGGTAAAGGTCAGCCGCCAACGGGAAATTCGAGGCGGTCTTCCACTGAATGGAACCAATGGCGAGCGACACCAACACCAGCGCCAACACCCAAGAGTCGACACTGGCGGCGGGGAATGCCACGAGGGCGCCGATGGACCCCGCCCAAATCATGGTCTTGCGCGAACGGTTCACACTCCAGCCGCGGCGGATGAGTTTCTGCCCTGTCCAACCGCCGAGCAGGGAACCGATATCGGCAAACAAGAACGGCACCATCCCAACCCACATCACGGACAGGATGGAGAAGCCACGCTCCGTTTGCAGGTAGAGCGGCAACCAGAAAGCGAAGAAGTAGTAAGCGCCATCGCCCACGAACCGGGACAAGATGAGCCCCCAGGTTTCACGACGATGCAGGTGCTTGCGCCAAGCCGCCCACTGCGCCGCAAAGCTGCCGACCACCGGGGCTGCTTCGCCGTGACGGTCTGCCAAAGCGATGGCACGTTCACCCTCGGTCAGCCCGGGGAAGTCTTCAGGCGCGCGGTAGAAACGGCGCCAGTACACCACCCACAGCAAGCCGAAGATACCCGGCACCACGAAGGCCGCCTGCCAACCATAGGCAGCGGCCAAACCACCGGCCAACAGCGGCGCAAGAATGAGCCCCAAGCCGGTGCCTGCCGACACCCACCCCGCCGCCAAGCTGCGCTCGGAACGCGGAAACCATTCCGCCACCACGCGCATGGCAGTTGGATAGTTCGGGCCTTCCGTCAGCCCTAGCGCTGCCCGCGCCACGAAGAGTCCGGTGAAACCAGTAGCCAGGGCATGCGCCATGGCAGCAATACTCCACAGGCCTGCGGCCCAGGCCAGCGACAAGCGCGTTCCCAAGCGGGCGACGAAAGGCCCGGATAACAACTGGCCGACGGCATAGGCGCCGAGAAAGGCAAAGCCCAGCTGCCCGTAATGCACTGCATCCAGGCCGAAGGCTTCTTTCACGCGCGCGGCAGTCACCGCCATCGCTTGGCGATCGATGGAACCGATAGCCGTGACGAGCGACAGCAACAAGGCCACCTGCCAACGACGACGCGTGGCGAAATATCCGAGCGACCCTTGGCCACCGGTTGGAACTTCCTGCATCGCCCTTTCCCCTTGTTATCGCTCTAACACTGCCAGACCGGTCGGTAACCCAACCCCTGCCCATTCGCGTCCCCGGAGCGGCCTTACAAACCCAACACACCCGGGTTCATGCGCCGCTGCGGGTCCAGTGCCTGCTTCATGGCCAGCACCAACGCCAAAGTGTTCGGCTCCAGCCGCTCGGCGTAGTGGTAGAACTTGCCTATCTGGAAGTGCACCGCGCCGGCGCTGGCCAAAGCCTCGCGTAATTGCAACTTCAGGCCATCGACATAGGCCGCCACCGCAGCATCATGCGGATGCTGCGGCAACTTCGCCAAATAGTCCGCGGGCAACACGCGCTGGTGTAGCGGTGGCTGCTCCCCAGGCCAGTAGAGACAGGGCTCAACAATCATGGCCTGCGCACCCACCGTGCACATGAGCACGCCAGTGGTCACCCCATACGCCGCCAGCGCTGCTGCTTCCGTGTCGAATACCGCTTGTACGGCTGCATAGGCTTCCACGGCACGCGAAAACGGCACGACGCCATGCACCGGCACCCAGCGCTCACCACCCGGACCCAGCAGCGAAGCAATGTTTGCGAACGGCGCACTGCGCAACACGGTAGGCACCGTGTTCGGCACCGTCTTGCCGCCAGCCGCTTCAACCAGGCTGCGAATCTCGGCCGCTCGCGCGGCCGCCTCGACGGTCGTTCGCCCTTCACACGCCAAGTGCAAACTGCATTCGGCATCGTCCAGAAAGCTGCGGCCGCCCAGCGCCATCTGTGCGCCCTGCTTCAAGCCCGACAGCAGCGACCCCGCACCACCCACCACGCGCCCGAGCGCCTTCACATCCTCCAGCAAGGAGGCGCGCTTCATGCGGAGATTTTGCAGGCCCGCATCGAACGCGAAGCACTCGGTAGCCAGCCCTGCACGACCAATTTCGGCCATGGTGTCGAGTAACTTCGCGGCACCAGGAAAGGCAAACGACAGCGTTTCGAGCGCGCCTTGACGGCGCACCAATGGCAAGGTGGCGCGTACCTTGAAGCCCAAGGCGCCGCAGTCACCGGTGAACAAACCCGTCAGGTCCGGGCCATGGTGACGAAAGAATGGCGCACGTGTGCCATCGGCGGCAGCGCCTGTGCGCAGCAGTTCGCCATTCACCGTGACCACCTCAAGACCGAGCACATTGTCCGCGCTGGTGCCATGCGTACCGGTGCCCAGAAAAGCACTACCTTGAGAAAGCGACCCACCCACAGTGGCCCGCATACCGGACAGCGGCCCCCAGAACCGCGGGCGCACGCCATGCGGCGCCAGCGCTTCGTCCAACGCGCGCCAAGTGATACCGCACTCCACCGTGACGTACATGTCTGCGAGATTCACCTCGAGCACTTGGTCGAGGCGCGTCAGATCTACCAGCACGGCGCCAGGCTGCACCGCGAGATAGCCGCCGGTGTACGACATGCCACCACCACGCGGCACAAAAGGTACGGCTGTACCTTCCATGGCGCGCAAGGCAGCTTGCAGCGTGGCCACGCTGGAGGGCATCAGCACCGCCAACGGCCGTTCGCCAGCGCTATAGACGTCGTGGGAGTAGTAAGCGAGTTCCGCGGCGTCGGTGGTCAAGTCACCGGCAGGAACTGCAGCAGCAAGGCGCGCCAGCATGGGGGTCTCCTGCGACAAAGCCCTTAGTGCCACGCCGGTTTGGCCACACCGAGCCACGCTGCGCTGAGCACGCAGGCGTAGATAATGAGCACCAGTATTCGCGAGTGGTTCATGGAACGCTGCAAGGTAGCCTCCACCTCAGGTGTGGAGCCGGTGGTCACCAACTGCCCGAACGCCGGAATGAACGGCGCCAGGGTGAACCGCACGCCCAAACCGCAAGCCACCGTAGTAGCCAGCAACCCGAGCTTCACCGACAGCCACGGCGTAACAGACCAAACCTGCGGCTGCATGGCCAGAACAATGCA
>CALPVO020000289.1 GCA_943327025.2 Janthinobacterium lividum | reverse complement strand
CATGACATAGCCCGCCGCGAGGCTGGTTCCTAGCGCCAGCACGGGGGACCAAGCGAGCCAGTTGCACCAAACCGAGATGGGGGCCACCAGCTTCGAGTACGGCAGCCAGGCCGCAGCGCCGTAGACGGAAGCGCCACCGGACTTGTGCGGGTAGAGCCCGGCAATTTCGGCATAAACAAAGCTCTGCAGGAAGCCCATGAAGATGGAACAAATGAACACTACCCACACCGGCTGCCCGATGGTGGCCGCAATGCCTCCCATGGTGAGCAAGACACCGGCCGGCACGCCACTGGATGCCCAGAAGGCATCTTTCCAGTTCAGCGTGCGGTGAAGTTCGCCAGCCACCGACGAGGCACCAGCGGTGTTTTTGTTCTCTTCTGACATTGCGAAACGCTCACGGGCAGGTAGAGCCGACACAGGCTCCCAAGATACTACCGGATTGCGGCCGGGGCGCTGTGGAGCGTGCTATCCGGCCAAAAAGACATTTCAGAGAGGCATAACTAGAGAGGCATTACAGAGCGCCCCGATAATACCGGCGTCCTGGCCCAGCACCGGGGCGCAGAGAAAGTCGTCCATTTGTACCTGCTGCGCAACGTAGCTACCCAAGTGCGCGAGCAAAGCGGCGCGGGTGGCAGCCACGAGGCCTGGCGCAGCACCCACTCCACCGCCAATGACAATTCGCTGCGGGGACAACGTCAGGACGAGGTTGGCGCTGAGTTGGCCGAGATAGTCGGCAACTAGAGCCACTTCTTCGCTGGTGGAGTGAAACGCACTGAGCGGCTTGCCGAAACGCGCGAGTACCGCAGGCCCAGCCACCAGTCCTTCTGCACAGTTTTCGTGGAAGCGGCAAACGGAGGGAGCAAAGTCACCGGCCCGACGCCGCAAGGCGATATGCCCCATTTCAGGATGTAGCAAGGCGGGCAGCGGCTGTCCGCGGCAAAGAATGGCTCCTCCAATGCCCGTGCCTACCGTCAGATAGATGCCAAGATCCAGACCACGCAGCGCCCCATGCCTCGCCTCTCCCACTCCGGCAGCGCCAACGTCCGTGGCCAGAGACACGGGCACGCCGCAACTGGCACGCAGGGCGCCCGCTAAATCGAAACCGCTCCAGCCCGGCTTGTTGGTTTCCAGCAAGCAGCCATAACCAGTGGCACGCGGGTCAATGACGATAGGCCCGAACGCGCCCACACCCAACGCGGCAAGCGCGCCATGACGCGCGGCATGCTCTATGAAAAAGCGCGTTACCAAAGGCAAAAGGTCTTCGGGGCGGCCGGTGGGCAGCGTCTCGCGAACGAGGATGGTGCCATCGTCGAAACCAATGGCCACCTGCGTCTTGGTGCCGCCTAGTTCCAAACCACCGTAAAGCTTCATGGCGGGCATTATATTCATCACCGTGGGTTCGAGTTCCACCCCAGCGCCTGCGGAAACTGGCGATGTTGAACCGCGATGTACGGGTGGAGGAACTACGGATTCCACCCAACAACCGACTCGAGGCCTTGAAAGGCGACCGGAAAGGTCATTGGAGTATCAGTGTTAATGACCAATGGCGGTCGTGCCTTCGCCTCCTGGACGGCAGAGCGTTTGACGTAGACATAGTCGATTACCACTAAGCAACCAACCTATACGAAAAATTCCTTACCCAAAGCCAGGAGAAATTCTGGTGGAAGAGTTCCGATCCCTGTCCTTCTCTAAAAATACCGCACTGCTTGAAGCGACGATGGAACAAGAACTAGACGTTAAAGCACTATGCTGCACTACAGGTGAGGATGATACGGAGTTCGAGGTGTGACCAAGGCCGTTGGTTGGCAATGGGTCGGAGGCCGCCACTACCGCGACCCACGACGGTGAGGGTGGCGATGCACCCTGCCCCGGCAGAATTTCAAGTGTCATGCTTTTGGGAATAAGGCTGGAGCCGACAGTGCCGTCGAAGTTGAAACTAGAGAGAATTATTTGAGTTGGGACCAAAGGTAAAATCCGCCGAGCGCGGTGAAAATGAGGATCGGGACGACCAGTTGTTTAAGTAGGTCCTTCGTCTTAGCGTGCGGGTCCCTTGCCACGGGCGGAAAGTGCTGGGCGACGTAAGCCTCGACATCCCCGGCCAGCTTCCCGGGAGCGCCACGCCGATCGACATGGATGTCATCAAGCGAGATGCCAGGCCCCCAGTGGTCTTCTGGGGCCAGCAGTTCATCCTCAATCAGCAGCCAAGCGCGATAACGGCGTCCCATGACCTCGTGTATTAGGGTGACCGTCTCGGCAGACAGCGTGCCTTTTCCACCAAAGGCTAATAACGTGTCCCCGGCCTCGGGCACACCCCGTGGCAGTTCGGCCGGATCGATCTCTGCCAACGGCTGGACGCCATAGTTGAAGCCGCTCGGCTCACCATCCACGGTCACCGGCACCCAGCCTTCTACGTTCTGGTCGAGAGTGAAATCAGCAGGGAACACTACGATTACGCCAGTTTCCGCGATGTCGGAGGTCAACTGGGCCGCAGTGGGCAGGGCAGCCTTTCGAACGATCAAGGCGCTTTCGATGCTCATCAGATGGTCTCCATTAGGTCAGGTTGTCGTCCGAACATTGGCGGGAAGCTCGAAATCCGTATCGACCGCTGTTCTGGCGCAGGGTTTTAGGCCCGTTATAGCGAGCAGCGAGCGACCCAACTACAGGTCCGCTTTGGGTCGACAGCGGTCTCAATGCCCAACCCAGAGAGCGGACCTTTGCTCGGCTGTCCGCAAAGGCGCCCGGTGACAGATTTTATCCACTAGAAGCCTAATGCGGTAAACGCTGATAGTTTTGAACCCGAACTGCCAAGGGCGAGGTTCGGCTAACCAGAGACAAACTGCGTTAAGAGACTGCTTTGGACGCTTCCCCCAGTCTCCGCGGTTCGGACGCCATCTGGAAAATGGCGCGAATACTGGGGGCTTTGCGCTCCTGCGGTTGGCCGCTTGCAGGTTCGCGACCGTGGGTTCGAACCCCACTCATAGGCTTTAATGCAAAAAGCCCGCGGTCCGTAAAACGGACCCGGGCTTTTGAATAGATGGCGGAGAGGGTGGGATTCGAACCCACGGTGGGCGTAAACCCACGCCTGATTTCGAGTCAGGTACATTCGACCACTCTGCCACCTCTCCGCCGAGTGGTCCCGCCTCACGGCAGGGAACGGGTATTCTACCCTGTCTGTCCGGGTCGGAGAACCCCTGTTTGGCGCCATTGGCACTGCCACCGCTAACCACTTGGCGCACCTTGCTGAAGCAGGGGGCGCTCTTGATGTTGGCGCTACTTGCAACGGTATTGCTCGGCACCTGCAGTACCACGCCGCCTGTACTGCAGCAGATCTTGTCGCAGGGCGAACTGCGTGTGGCCACGCGCAACAGCCCCACGGCCTACTGGCAAGGGGTGAACGGTCCTGACGGGCCCGAGTACGCTCTCGCCCGCCGTTTCGCCGATTCCCTAGGCGTGAAGCTGACACTGACCGTTCTCAATACCCCAGAAAAACTGGCCGCCGAAGTGCGCTCCAATCGGGCTCATCTCGCCGCAGCGGGCCTGGCCATCACGCCGCGCTTACCCAAAGAACTCATCTGGGGCCCGGCTTATACCGAGGCTAGGCAATACGTCATCACCCGCCCGGGCCCCAACCGCCCAAAGAGCGTCGCAGGGTTGAAAGGGCTGCGCGTCGAAATGGTCT
>CALPVO020000288.1 GCA_943327025.2 Janthinobacterium lividum | reverse complement strand
TGAATTTGCACGAACTGACGCAGCATGTGTACCACCTGCTGCGGGTGGAGGCGCCGGAAACCATCGCCATCGTGCGCGACTACGACCCGAGTTTGCCGCCGCTCATGCTGGACCGCGACCAAGTAGTGCAGGCGTTCTTGAACCTCGCCCGCAACGCCATTCAGGTGCTCGGTCAATCGGGGCGGGTCACCATCCGCACTCGGGCGCTGACCAACGTGACGATCGGCACGCAGCGGCATCGCATCGTTGCCGCCGTGGCCTTCGAAGATAACGGCCCAGGTGTTCCACCCGAACTGAAAGACACGCTGTTTTATCCGCTGGTCACCGGGCGTGTTGGTGGTACGGGCTTGGGCCTAGCGGTAGCGCAAGACCTCATCACCCGTCATGCGGGAATCATTGAATTCGAAAGCCGTCCCGGACACACCGTGTTCACGGTGCTGTTGCCCATGAACACTTGCCAATGAAATCTCGCCCATGAACTCTGGAGCTCCTCCTTTGAACGTCTGGCTCGTTGATGATGATGCTTCGATTCGCTGGGTGATGGAGCGCGCCTTGAAGCAGGGCGGCATGCGCGCGCGCGCTTTCGAAGAAGCCGAAAGTGCGCTGGATGCCTTGGGCAGTGCCACACCCGACGTCCTCATCACCGACATTCGCATGCCTGGCAAAAGTGGGCTGGCCTTGCTGGATGAGGTGCGTACGAATCATCCGACGTTGCCCGTCATCGTCATGACCGCCCATTCGGACCTCGACAGTGCGGTAGCCGCCTATCAAGGTGGCGCCTTCGAATATCTACCAAAGCCGTTCGATATCGATACCGCCGTGGAGTTGGTGCGCCGCGCTGCACAGCAGGCACAGCCAGCGGCTGAGCCCACCGCGGAAGCTGGGCGCATTCCGGAATTGCTGGGCGCCGCACCGGCGATGCAGGAAGTGTTCCGTGCCATTGGCAGGCTTTCCCGCAGCAGCATGACGGTGCTCATCACGGGTGAGTCCGGCACCGGCAAAGAGTTGGTGGCAAGGGCCTTGCACCGGCACAGCCCGCGCGCGAACAAACCGTTCATTGCGCTGAACACTTCGGCGTTTACTGCCGAGCTGTTGGAGAGCGAACTGTTCGGACACGAGCGCGGCTCGTTCACCGGTGCCGATGCCTTGCGCCGTGGCCGCTTCGAGCAAGCCGACGGCGGCACACTGTTCCTGGACGAAATCGGCGACATGTCGCCGCAATTGCAAACGCGGCTGCTGCGCGTGCTGGCAGAAGGCGAGTTCTACCGCGTCGGTGGCAATACGCCCATCAAGGTGGATGTACGCGTCATCGCCGCCACGCACCAGGATCTCGCCGCTCGCGTCGGGCAGAACTTGTTCCGCGAAGACTTGCTGCACCGGTTGAATGTCATCCGTATCGAATTGCCGCCGCTGCGTGCACGGCGCGAAGATATCGGCGAACTGATGCGCCATTACTTGACCGTTGCAGCCAAGGAAATTGGCGTGGAACCGAAGGTACTGTCTGCCGAAGCGGACTCGGCGCTACGGGCCTTCGAGTGGCCCGGCAACGTTCGACAACTGGTGAACGCCTGTCGTCGGTTGACTGTGAGCGCCCCGGGCCGCGACATCTCGCTGAACGACATTCCCGCCGAATTGGGTGGGCAAGCTACGGCGCGTGGTGGCGAGGACTGGCTGCGTTCACTGGAAAGCTGGGCCCAGCAGGCGAGTTTGCTGGTGCAACAGGGGCAGCATCTGCCGCTACTGGACTTGGCCGTGCCCGAATTCGAGCGCACGATGATTCGCGTGGCCTTGCAGCGCTGCGAAGGGCGGCGCCAAGATGCGGCCAAACTGCTGGGCTGGGGCCGCAACACGCTCACCCGCAAGCTGAAGGAACTAGGAATGGAGTGAGCGGCTTTGCCGCTCAGTTCTTGAACCGTGCGAATACGGCGCTGTTTTCGGCGTAGACCTCACGTAGCGTTTTCGGCTTGCGTCCCGTGAGCAGTTCCACGTGGCCGGAGCAGATGGCGAAGTAGCCTTCGCGAATGGCCGTTTCGTAGGTGACCATTTCGTTGCTGCACCAGGCTCCGGTGCCTTCGTTGAACATGCCATCAATATAGTCGCGCGGCACACCCATGGCATCGAACATTGCCAGTTTTTCTTCCGCGGTGCACAAGCGGTATTCCACTGGCCGGTCACTGAACTCTGCGGCCAGCGCAGTCGCCTCGCGGAACGAGCTGAACTCGGGCCCACTAATTTCGTAGATGGCGCCTTCATGGCCATCCCCCGTGAGCACCGCTGCGGCTGCTGCTGCGCAGTCGTCTTTCGATACAAAGGCAATGCGCCCTTCGCCAGTGCTCATCACCATGGCGCCTTGTTCCACGGCCATGGGTGCGAGCATGGTGGCTATCACTTCCGCGTATTGGCTATTGCGCAGGACGGTGTAGGCAAGGCCGGAAGTGAACAGGTCGCATTCGGTAGCGTGGTGATCGTGCACTGCCCAGGAGGGGCTCTTTGGCACCAAACCCGCGCTGGAGGTGTAGATGACATGCTTCACGCCCGCACGCTTGGCAGCGGCGATGGCCTCGCGATGCTGTACGCGACGACGACCAATGGCCAAGCCGCTGATGAGCAGCATGCGCTCGGCGCCAGCCAGTGCAGTCTCCAGAGCGGCAGGGTCGTTGTAATCGCCTTGCCGCACGGTCGCGCCAGCGGCGGCCGCTTCGGCCAGTGCTGCAGGATTGCGGCTGACCAGAATGAGGTCCGCTGCCCTGCCAGCGGCGATGAGCAAAGCAGTAACCTTGCGACCCAGTTCACCGGAAGCGCCGGTAATGACGAGTTTCATGGTGCTCTCCTTAGAGCAAAGCGTAGTAGCGCAAGCGGTTGCCATCGGGCAAACGTTCGCCGATGCCAATAAACACATGGCGCGTCAGCCAGTCGTGCTTGCCTTTTGACACCTCGAAGGTGGGAAAGGCACGCAGGTAGTATTCAGCGTGCGGCACGGGTGCGCCGCCGGCGAAAGCCCACTGGCGCAGCTTGTTCATGGTGTCGGGTTCGCGGCCCCACAGGAAGCCACGGTTGTGCAGCAGGATGAGGGTTCCATCCTCTTCTTCGAGCATGTAGCGCGCATCGAACGCAGCAACTTCGTCGGGCCGGAACAGCGCATAGTCGCCGCCGGAATTCGGCACGGCCTTGCCGCGTAGCTTCGGTCCCGTGAAGGTGCCGTGGTCCACGTAGACCGCTCCGCGTGTGGCGCCGCTCGGCATGTCGGGAATCATTTGTACCCGCGTGAAGTGCAGGCGGATTTCCAAGGCGAACTCGAGCCGCGGGGCGTCGAGTGTCGAGGGTGAAAGGCTGGCGAAGGGGTCATTCATCTTGGGGTTTCCCGCTTGATTGGGCGCGTGTTGCCACTAATATGCGTCATCTTCCGCAGGAGCAGCGCTGGCGTACGTGTTGTTCATGCTCGGGCGGCCGGTGAAGTCCAACGCGCCAACAAGGCTTCGAGGTTTTCTGGTTGGAAGCTGGCATGGCTGGTAGGGGTTCCGCTGAACCGCGGTGCTGCGGCAGGCAGCGGGGCAGTGCCCTCGGCGACTACCCCTTCCACGAAGGTACCCCGCGCCACATTGTGGGGGTGACTCGGCGCTTCGATGGTATCGAGGGCGGGTGCAATGCACGCCTCTTTGCCGGCGAACACCGCCACCCACTCGGCGCGGGTGCGCTC
>CALPVO020000287.1 GCA_943327025.2 Janthinobacterium lividum | reverse complement strand
CCCGATGGGGATGCTCCGGGAAGCCGGCGATATAGGCGGCGGGATCATCCGAACGGAACTCGTCCAGCATCAGGAAAGGGTCGAGCATGTCGAGCCCGGGCACGCCGATAACGCGGGTGAGCTTCACGCCGGCGCCGTCGGTGGTGGGGCGGCCGACATGCCGGCGCAGGACTTGGCGGGGGCCGAGGGGGCCGTTGGCGTCGGGAACTGAGGTGCTACGGCCGATGGCGCCCGGGAGGCTGTCGTGGGTAGTGTTCATGGGGCCAGTGTTTCACGCGCGGCCGGTACTGTGAAGGTGGCCGTCTTCCGGTGCGTGGACGGTACTTCAGGCGTGATGGCTCGCTTTTTCCGCCACTTCCAATTTCGCCAACAGTTCGCGCAGACGACGCAACTCGGCTTGGCCCGCGGCCGTCAGGCGAACCTGCTTTTCGCGTCGGTCCTGGCCGAGGCCGTCGTGCAGTTCCACGAGGCCGGCTGCCTCGAATTGCCGCAATTGAGTCCGGCAATAGCGTTCGCCACCCAACTCATGCATGCGCCAGTTCAGGATGACGTGAGTGACCGTGGGGTGGGGCGTGGTCACCACCAGCACGAGGTAAGGAATGGCTCCCAGTGGATTCACCTAAGTTCTTCTTTTATTTGTACATCCTGTGACGTCGGGAATGCTAGACGGATTGGCGCAAAGAACAATCGACAAAAAAGCCAATCATTTTCGACAGTTACAAAAGCCATGTGAAACCAGCATCTGATTTCGGCGGCTATGGTTCGCGGTAACCCCAGATGCTGCGCGTTAAAATCTTGGATTCTCGATGGGGATTGTGCAGTGCACTACAGGATGCGGGTCAGTTTCTGATCCTGCGGCGTGTTTTCATGGTATTCACGTAAAAAAACCACTGTTTTTAGCCCAATTGGGGGATGTCAATCAGGGGAAATTCGGGGATGCTGCGCTAGGACGACCAAGGGCAACACTTGGCTCTAGACCAAGGATGGGAAGGATTCGTGCCAGATAGCCTAATGGACTACCTGCCGATGGGAGTGATGCTCGTCACCCCGGATGGCACCCTGCAACAAGCCAATCATGCGGCCAACCGTTTGCTGGCCCGCGGGGATGCGTTTCGCGTCGCCGAGGGTAAGTTGCGGCTGGTAGATGCCAATTTCGAAGAGCACTTCAGTGCCTTCCGCCAGGGTTCTGGCCCGGAACGCATGCTTATGCGTCTGTTGCGCCGCACCGCCAAGCGCGAACCGCACCTGGTGTTGGCGCAGCAGGTGGAGGACGGAGAGGCCGTGCTTCTGCTCGTGCTGGATGGCGAGGACCGCGGCCGCCTCACCGAGAAAATGCTCATTTCCTCGCTTGGCTTGACGCGCGCGGAGGCCCGGGTGGCGCTGGGGGCTATCAGTGGGCATGCCGTACCGGGCATCGCCAAGGCGCTGAAGTTATCGCCGCATACGGTCCGCGCGCATCTGAAGCACGTGTTCCGCAAACTGAACATCAATTCGCAGAAGGAACTGCTGATGATGACCATGAAGATGGCGCTACTCACCTGCGCGCCGCGCAAACCCACGCGCGCTTCTGCGCGGAATGGCTCCGGCTAAACCCGCCATGCCAGACGATACCGACTATTCAGGGGTAGAAGCCCCGACCGCCGAGATGGAACTGCGCTGGCTGGCGGCGGCTTGCCTGCTGGCGCACCATTCCGGGCAGGCCAAGCAGCAGGTCATGATGGCCTTCCGCACCAACGGCCTGGGTTCCCACGCGGTGGCCGGGCGAACGCTGCGCGAATTCCGCGTCCGCGGCTGGCTGGAAGTGCGCGATGGTGCGCGTGGCGATGGCCGGGAGCGCGTGCTGTACCTGTCGGCCAAGGGCCGCGAGAGCCTGCGGCGGGCGCTCGAAGCGGAAACCCTGCTGGTCAGCGTGCTGCGCGGCTAATCCGCCACGCGGCTGACCACCGGGTTGTACTTCTGCTTCGCCAGTTGGTCGGCGGTGGCTTGCGCGACGCCCATCTCGTTGAGCGGGCCGATGATGACGCGGTGCCAAGTTTCGCCAGCCACCCCAACCGTTTGCAGCTTGGCGTCATAGCCTTTCAGCGCCAGTTGCGCGCGTACGGCCTCGGCATCGGACTGCTGCTGCAAAGACACCACTTGTACCAAGTACAGCGCTTGGTCTTCTTCAGCAGGTGCGGCGCTGGGCACCGTCTCTTGTTTCTTTGAGACGTCTACCCCTTGCCCGGGCAACCGGTCGTAGAAGGTGTAGGGAATCGTATCCACGGGCGGCGCATCGGCCGCCGCTTCAGCTGCCTGCTGGCTGGCCGGCTTGCGTACATGGGTTTCTACGCCCGCTGCCGCGCCGGCCTTCTTGCCTTGCTGGTAGCTGAAAAAAGCCAGCACACCACCGAGCGCCAGGCCAATGACCAAGCCGGCTCCGCCGCTCAGTGAGCTGCGGTTGCGTGGTGTGGTGAGTTTGCGGTAGTCGCGTCCTGTGCTCACATACTCTCCGGCGCGGTGACGCCGAGAATGCCAAGGCCATTACGCAGCACTTGCCGCGTGGCTAGCACTAGCGCAAGGCGCGCATCGCGCAGTTCAGCATCGTCGACGATGAAGGGGTGTGCGTTGTAGTAGCTGTGGAAGTCGTTCGCCAGCTCCCGCAGGTAATGCACCAGCAGATGCGGTGCGCGCTGCGTGGCGGCGCTGTCGATCAGTTCCGGGTAACGGGTTATGGTGGCGGCCAGTGCCTGCTCTTGCGGCTCTGTCAGGCGGCCCAGCGCGGCTTGCCCGCTGGCGCTGTCATGCGTCAGCCCGCGCTCTGCCAACTGGCGCAGTACGCTGCTCACGCGCGCATGCGCGTACTGGATGTAATACACCGGGTTGTCGTTGCTGCGCTTGGTGGCCAGTTCCAAGTCGAAGTCGAGGTGCTGGTCATTGCTGCGCATGACGTAGTAGAAGCGGCAAGCGTCATTGCCCACTTCGGCGCGAAGCTGGCGCAGCGTGATGAACTCGCCGCTACGCGTCGACATCTGCACTTTCTCTTCGCCACGGAACAGCGTGACGAACTGCACGAGCCGCACTTCGAGACTGTCGCCGGGCTGGCCCATGGCCTCTAAGCCCGCGCGCACGCGGGCGATGTAGCCGTGGTGGTCGGCGCCCAGAATATCGAGCAACAAGTCGAAGCCACGCTCGCGCTTTTCCAAGTGGTAGGCGATGTCGGAGGCGAAGTAGGTCTTCACGCCGTTCTCGCGCACCACCACGCGGTCTTTCTCGTCACCGAACTCGGTGGCACGGAACCACAGCGCGCCGTCCTTCTCGAACACACGGCCTTGCGATTGCAGCAGCGTCAGGGCACGGTCGATGGCGCCGTTCGTCGTCAGGCTGCGTTCGCTGTACCAGCGGTCGTAGACCACGCCGAACTCTTCGAGGTCCTGACGAATGTCGCCAAGGATGTCTTCGAGTGCCACATCCAGCGCCATGCGGAAGCCGTCTTCGCCGAGTAGTTCCCGGGCACGGACGATGACCGCATCGATATAGTCGTCCTTGTCGCCGCCATCCGCTTCATCCGGCGGCAAGCCGGTGAAGACCTCGGCCGCTGGACGGTGCAGCGAATCGCCAGCGCGCCTGCCGAGTTGCTCGGCGATGGGCAGCAGGTAGTCGCCACGGTAGCCGTTACTGGGAAACGTGAACTGCTCACCGCGTTGCTGCAGATAGCGCAGCCAAGT
>CALPVO020000286.1 GCA_943327025.2 Janthinobacterium lividum | reverse complement strand
GTCGCTTTGGCCACGGAAGCCGAACAAGACCTGCGCGATCTCATGGGTGTCCCTTCCAACTACAAAGTGTTGTTCCTGCAGGGCGGCGCCAGCGGCATGTTCTCGGCCATTCCGCAGAACCTCACGGCCGAAGGCGATGTGGTCGACTACGCCAATACGGGTGCCTGGTCGAAGAAGGCCATCAGCGAGGCGAAGAAATATGCCCGCGTGAATGTCGTTGCGGATGGCAAGGACAGCAACTACTTTGCCATTCCGGACCGCGCCAGTTGGGGTGCCACCGAGGGTGCGCGCTACCTGCACTACACGCCGAACGAGACCATTGCCGGGTTGGAGTTCCCCGACATCCCCGTGCGCGCCGATGGTGCGCCGTTGGTGGCGGACTTTAGCTCCACCATCCTTTCGCGTCCTGTCGATGTTTCGCGGTTTGGTCTCATCTACGCCGGTGCGCAGAAAAACATCGGACCGTCCGGTCTCGTCATCGTCATCGTCCGCGAAGATCTCCTCGGCAAGGCGCGCGCAGGCACGCCTTCCGTTTGGGATTTCGCGCAAATGGCGGCCGATGGCTCCATGTCCAATACGCCACCCACGTTCGGTTGGTACATGGCGGGGCTGGTGTTCAAGTGGCTGAAGGCCGAGGGTGGCCTCGAGGCTGTCGGTGCCCGTAACGGCGCCAAGGCAAAGCTGCTGTACGACTACATCGACGCTTCGGGCTTCTACGCGAACCCCATCGAAAAAGCCGCTCGCTCATGGATGAACGTGCCGTTCACGCTGGCAAGTGTAGAGCTGGAAAAGCCGTTCGCGCAGGAAGCACAGGCGGCGGGTTTGACCAATCTCGAAGGCCATCGCTCGGTGGGGGGCATGCGCGCGAGTATCTACAACGCCATGCCGCTGGAAGGCGTTCAGGCCCTCGTCAGCTTCATGCAGGAATTCGCTCGCCGCCACGGCTGAGTTGCCTGCCGCCCTTACGTCTTCAGGAATACTGCCATGTCTTTCAAGATTCTCTCTCTCAACAACATTTCGGTGCGCGGCCTCGAGCGTCTCCCGCGGGATCACTACGAAGTGGCGTCCGAGATTGGTCGCCCCGACGCGGTGCTGGTCCGTTCCGCAGACATGCATGCCATCGAGATTCCGCCCAGCGTGCTGGCCATTGGCCGTGCCGGTGCCGGTACGAACAATATCCCGGTGAAGGCCCTGACGACTCGCGGGGTGCCGGTGTTCAACGCCCCGGGTGCGAACGCGAATGCGGTGAAGGAACTGGTGTTGGCTTCCTTGTTTCTGGGCGCCCGCAACATTTGTCAGGCTTGGGGCTTCGTAAAGGGCCTTGAGGGCGATGACCACGCGCTGGAAGAGGCGGTGGAGAAGGGCAAGAAGAAGTTCGTCGGCAGGGAGCTGCCGGGCCGCACCTTGGGTGTCATTGGGCTTGGCGCTATCGGCGTTGAAGTGGCCAACGCGGCCCATCACCTCGGCATGAAGGTGTTGGGCTACGACCCGGCCATCACCGTGCAGCGTGCCTGGCAATTGTCCTCTGGCGTCGAACAAGCGCTGTCTATCGACGACCTGTTCGCCCGTGCCGATGCCGTGACTGTGCATACGCCCCTGATGGATGCTACCCGCGGCATGGTCAACGCGGCCCGCCTCAAACTGATGCGCAAGGGCGGCACCATCATCAATTTTGCCCGTGGGCCCATCGTCGACGAGGCCGCGGTGCTGGCTTCGCTGGACGCGGGGCATCTCGGTGCCTACATCTGCGATTTCCCGACCAACGCCTGCAAGGCTCACCCCAAGGTGGTAGCGCTGCCTCATCTGGGCGCCTCGACCAACGAGGCCGAGGAAAACTGCGCGGTGATGGTGGCGGACACGCTCCGCGAGTTCCTCGAGAACGGCACCATCCGGCATTCCGTGAATTTCCCGGAAGCCCAGTTGCCGCGTATCTCTGGCACCAGCCGTATTGCTATCGCCAATGCCAACGTGCCGAACATGGTCGGCCAAATCTCCAGCACGCTGGCTGCCGCCAGCCTGAATATTGCGGACCTGCTGAACAAGTCGCGCGGCGAAATTGCCTATACGCTCATCGACGTCGACGGAACCGTGCCGGAAGGGGTGGTGGAAAACCTCCGGGGCATTCACGGCGTATTGACCGTCCGGGTAGTCTAGAATCGCGGTTTCGGCCACCGCGATACGGGCAGGGACATGGAACAGGGGACGGACAAGCTGGATCTGGGCGTTATTCGCGAGCAGATCGATTCGCTCGACGAGCGCATCCATTCCCTGCTGAACGAGCGCGCCAGTCTCGCCCAGCAGGTCGGCATCTCGAAGACTCGCGAGGGTCGGGTGGTGGATTTCTACCGTCCGGAACGCGAGGCCGAGGTGTTGCGCATGGCGCTAGCGCGCAACCGCGGCCCGCTGCGTGACGAGGAAATCGTCCGTCTGTTCCGCGAAATCATGTCCGCTTGCCTCGCTCAGCAGGAACCGCTCAAGGTAGCTTTCCTCGGTCCTGAGGGCACCTTCACCCAGCAAGCCGTGTTCAAACAGTTCGGACACTCCGTGCGGGCGCTGCCTTTGCCTTCCATCGAGGAGGTCTTCCACGAAGTGGAAGCCGGCGTGGCGGACTTCGGCGTGGTGCCCATCGAGAACTCGACCGAGGGCTCGGTCAACAACACGCTCGACCGTTTCCTGTCGTCCCCGTTGCATATTTGCGGCGAGGTAGAGGTGCGTATCCATCAGCACCTCATGGGTCGCATGGATACGCTCGAGCGTATCGAGCGCGTGGTGTCCCACCAGCAGTCGCTGGCGCAGTGTCGTCAGTGGCTCGATGAAAATCTGCCGGGGATTGAGCGTCTGCCGGCCTCGAGCAACGCCGAGGCCGCGCGTCGTTCCCGTGATGAGCGCGGCACTGCCGCCATTGGCGGGCAGACGGCAGCGGAGGTTTATGGGCTGACGATTCTCGCCAACGAAATCGAGGACCGTCCTGACAACACCACGCGCTTTCTGGTGGTCGGTAAGAAGCTGTTCAAGTCTAGCGGGGCAGACAAGACCACGTTGCTGGTATCAGCCAACGACACGGAAAGCCCCGGGGCGCTGCAGGAATTGCTGGAGCCCATCGCACGCCACGGCGTCAGTCTCACCCGTATCGAGTCCCGCCCGTCGCGTAAGCGCAAGTGGGACTACGTGTTCTTCCTTGACCTGCTCGGTCACGCCGAGGACGCTCCCGTGGCGGCGGCGCTGGCTGAATTGCAGGCCCGCACCTCGCTATTGCGGGTGCTGGGTTCCTATCCGCGCTCGGTTCTCTAGAGCGCCGCGGAGCTTTTCATGTCCGACATTTCCGAAGGCCATGCTGGGGCCCATGGCCCGCTTCAGTGCTGGCGCGTGCTGCCCGCTGCCGGTGTGCAGGGCGAAGTCACGGTGCCTGGCGACAAGAGCGTTTCGCACCGGACCTTGATGTTCGGTGCGCTAGCTGATGGCGTGACGGAAGCTACCGGGTTTCTCGAGAGCGAAGATTGCCTGGCGACACTCGGCGCTATGCAGGCCATGGGCGTACCAGTAGAGCGTCCCGGCCCGGGGCAGGTGCGCGTGCATGGTGTGGGGTTGCGCGGTCTGCGGGCGCCCACCACGGCGCTCGACATGGGCAATGCTGGCACCGCCATGCGCCTCTCCATGGGTTTGCTGGCGGGGCAGGCGTTCGACAGCACGCTCGTCGGCGATGCCTCGCTCACT
>CALPVO020000285.1 GCA_943327025.2 Janthinobacterium lividum | reverse complement strand
GGGGTGGTTGCGGCGATTGCCCCGTGGAACAACCCCTTCGGCATCATGACCGGCAAGCTCGCGCCTGCGCTGCTGGCGGGTTGCACTGTCGTGATGAAGCCCGCACCGGAAACCCCGCTCGAGGCCTATATCATCGCTGAAGCCGCCGAGGCCATCGGCCTGCCGCCGGGCGTGGTGAACCTCGTCACCGCGCACCGCGAAGCTTCCGACTATCTCGTGCGCCACGCCGGCATCGACAAGGTGAGCTTCACGGGCTCCGTGGTGGCAGGCCGGCGTATTGCTGCTGTCTGTGGCGACCGGCTGGCCCGCTGCACGCTCGAACTGGGCGGCAAGTCTGCGGCCATCGTGCTGGACGACTACGACGTGGCGGACGCCGCGCGTGCACTCGCGCAGGTCATCACCATGTCCGCCGGGCAGGTCTGCGCCACGCTCAGCCGCGTGGTCGTCAGCGCCAACCGCGCCGACGCCCTCGCCGCAGCGCTGAAAGCCGAGCTGGAAGCGGTACGCGTAGGCGACCCGAACGACCCCACCACGCAGATGGGCCCACTGGCCATGGCACGCCAGCGCGCGCGCGTGGAGGAATACATCGCCATCGGCCGCGCGGAAGGCGCTTGCCTCGCCAGCGGCGGCGGCCGCCCGGCGCACCTCGACCGCGGCTACTACCTGCAGCCCACGCTGTTCACAGGCGTCAAGCCCGGCATGCGGTTGGCGCAGGAAGAAATCTTCGGACCAGTCATTGCACTGCTACCTGCAGCGGATGAAGCCGAAGCGGTGGCCATCGCCAACGACTCGCCGTTTGGCCTTTACGGCGCGGTGTTCACGCATGACCGTGACCGTGCCTACCGCGTGGCGCGCGGTGTGCGTACGGGGACGTTCTCGCAGAACCGCTTCCGCTTCGACCCGGGCCTGCCTTTCGGCGGGTTCAAGCAGAGCGGCGTGGGGCGCGAAGGGGGCCGCGAGGGCCTCGCCTCATTCACGGAATTCAAGTCCGTGCTGCTAGACACCTGAAAGCGCGGCAATCCTTTAAACTGTCGCGCGACATTTCCAGGAGTCTTCCCATGATCCGTTTCGAGACCTCGCTCGGCAACTTCGACGTCGAACTGTTCCCCAACGAGGCGCCCATCAGCGCCGCGAACTTCGAGCAGTACGCCGCTGACGGCCACTTCGACAGCACCATCTTCCATCGCGTCATCCCGGGTTTCGTTATCCAGGGCGGCGGCTACACGGAAGACATGCGTCAGAAGACCACCCGCAAGCCCATCAAGAATGAAGCGGACAACGGCCTGAAGAACCTGCGCGGCACGCTCTCCATGGCGCGTACCTCGGAAGTGAACTCCGCCACCTCGCAGTTCTTCGTGAACCTCGTGGACAACGCCTTCCTCGACCACGGCACCCGTGACTTCGGCTACGCCGTGTTCGGCAAAATCACGGCCGGCATGGATGTCGTCGACGCCATTGCCGCCGTGCAGACCGGCCGCCAGGATGTGCCACTCGAGCCCATCGTGGTGCACAGCGCCAAGGTCGTGGCGGGCTAAAGGCCCATGCGTCGCCGCGCGGCTCCGCGGAGTTTCGCGCGGCGCGTAGCGCGCTGGCTCGGGCTGGCGTGCCTTTGGTTCGCTGGTGTTTCAGTCGCACTGGTGTTGACCATGCGCTGGGTGCCCCCCGTGGGCAGCGCCATGATGGTGGAAGATGCCATCGGCCATTGGGCCAGCGGCGACTTCCGCTTTCGCCTGCACTACCAGTGGCAACCGTGGGAGCGCCTCTCCCGCCACATCAAACTCGCGGTCATCGCCAGCGAAGACCAAAAGTTCGCGTTTCATCCAGGCTTTGACTTCGCAGCCATCGACAAAGCGTTGAAGGCCAACGAACGCGGCCGCAAGGTGCGCGGTGCCAGCACCATTAGCCAGCAGGTGGCGAAGAACCTCTTTCTGTGGCGTGGCCGCAGCTGGGTGCGCAAGGGGCTAGAGGTTTGGTTCACCGTGCTCATCGAGGCGCTGTGGCCCAAGCAACGTATCCTCGAGGTGTACCTGAATATTGCGGAACTCGGCCCCGGCACCTACGGCGCCGAAGCGGCTGCGCAGCGCTATTTTCGCAAGCCAGCCAAGAAACTCACGCGCTCTCAATCTGCCCTGCTGGCGGCGGCGCTGCCCAACCCCGTGCGCTATAGGGTGGACAAACCCGGGCCGTACATGAAGCGCAGGCAAGCTTGGATTTTGCGCCAGATGAACCACTTGGGCGGCGCGGAGTACATCAAGCACGTCGAAGAAGTGGAATAAGCGGCGGCAGCAAGCTGCCCCTCACACGCCCGCTGCGAGCACATTGGAAACAGGACCTAGGGGAGCGAGCTCGCGGCGCTTAATGCAGCAGCCGTGGCCCCTCATGGGCAGCGGGCGCGAAAAGCCCCCCGGCATCCACGGCATCGAAACGCCACGCGCGGTTGCAGAACTCGCACGTCACCGTTACTTCGCCGTCCTTCGCGATGATCTCTTCCACTTCAGCGCGGCCCAGCGCGCGCAGCAAGCTGCCCGTGCGTTCGCGCGAACACGCACAACGGAACGACACCGGCACCGGGTCGAAATAGCGCACGTCTTCTTCATGAAACAGCCGATGCAGCAATTCCTCGTCGCCCACACCGAGCAACTCTGCCGGCGTCAGCGTCGCCGCCAAGTGGCAAACGCGGTTCCACAACTCTTCTGCTTCCGCCCGTACGCGCGGGTCGTCTTCGGCTGAAGCGGAACTGCCGGTGGGCAGCTTTTGCAACAGCAGGCCCGCGGCGTGTTCGCCGTCCGCTGCCAGCCACAAACGCGTGGGCAACTGCTCGGAACGTTCGAAATACTCTTGCAGCCCATCGGCGAGGCCGGCGCCAATCAGCGGCACCACGCCTTGGTAGCGGGTGTCTTGGTCCGCCGACTCCACCGTGACCGTGACGCGGCCATCGCCGGTGACTTCGGCCAACGTGCCCGGCTGTACCTCGCCACGAAACCGTGCCACGCCACGCATGGCGAGCGAATCGGTGCACTGCGTTACCAGCAGATGCAGCGGGCCTTCGCCTTGCACCTGCAACGTCAGGCGGCCATCGAACTTCATGGTGCCTGCCAGCAAAGCGGTGGCAGCCATCGCTTCGCCTAGAGCATCGCGCACCACCGGCGGATAGCCGTGGTGCTCATTCGCCGCACGCCAAGTGCCATCGAGCCGCACCAGATAGCCGCGTACCGGGCTGTGCTCGAAGAGGAATTTGCGGAGTTGGTCGAGGTCGCTCATAGGTACTTCACGGAAGGCCCGCGAAAAACCCGCGGGCGCGGTAAAAAACGACCGGGCACGCCGTGCCGCCACAGACCGTCGCCGAACACCCACCGGCAACCCGCCGGCGGGCTTTCGCAAACGCTGCCTCAGCCGGCCAGCAAGCGTTTGAGGATGTCGTTTAACTGCCCCGGGTTCGCCTTGCCACCCGTGGCCTTCATGGCCTGACCGACAAAGAACCCGAACAGCTTGTCCTTGCCAGCGCGGTAACCCGCCACCTGCTCGGGGTTCGCTTCGATGACCTGCCGGATGATGGCTTCGATGGCGCCAGTGTCCGTGATCTGCTTCAGGCCCTTGGCCTCGATCACTTCATCGGCGATACGGCCTTCGTCCCACATGGCCAGCAGCACTTCCTTGGCCAGCTTATTCGACACAGTGGCATCGGAGATGCGCGCCAGCAGGCCGGCGAGCGCCGCGGCGCTGACCTT
>CALPVO020000284.1 GCA_943327025.2 Janthinobacterium lividum | reverse complement strand
GACGGACGGGTCGGTTTGCAGGCGCATCCTTACCCGCAAGCGGTTCAGGAATACCCCGGCAATCATGGGGCGTTCTTCTGCAGCGCCGGTTTCTTTCTCTACCAGCGAGGCCAACACGAGCGCTTCGGCAGGGCTGGCCAGCGGCAGGCCGGCTTGTCGTTCCTCCCACGCCTTCGCTAACTCGGCTTTCATACGCAAGCGAGCCTCACGCAACACCTGCAAGTCCGTAGCGCCGCGGCGAAACACATAGGTATCCGGAAACAAAGCGCCTTCTACCGGCACCGCGGGTTCACCCAGGGCCTGCATCAGGCCGCGCAGGGTGAGGCCCGGGGTCGGCTTCAGATAAGGGCTGGCACGGACGCGTTGCCACGCCTCGGCGACGGTTTGTCCTTCGATGAAGGTGACGGAATAGCGCGTGACGCGGCCGGCCACCAATTGGGCAAGTACCGCCGAGGGTGCTTGCCCTGGGGAAAAGGCGTACTCACCAGCCTTGAGTGCTTGGGATTGTCCCTGCAAGCGAATTGCCCATGCGAACCTACGCGGGTGCTGCACGACACCAGCGTCTGCCAAGCGGGTGGCAATACGCGCGGGGCCATCGCCGCGAGGTATATCCACTAGCACTTCTACTCGCCCCGGGCCGGGCGCGTGCCACCAATGCCAAGCGCTTCCCGCGACCGTAGCGCCCAACAAGACGACCAGCAGCAGCAGCCCCAAGAGCAACCGGGTTAGCGCCTTCACGGCAAGGCACTCCAGTAGTCGAAACAGGCTTTTGCCATCTTTCCACTGGGCACGGGTGTGCCGTTCACGGAAGCCAATGCCCAGACGCCGCGCAGGGCGCTAGTAAGGAATACCTCCTCTGCGCCAACCAGCGACGCGGGCGTCAGCTCGGTCTCAGCGATGGGCCAGGGAAGACCGCCGTTGGCGGCGCCGGCGAGCAAAGCGCCGCGAACGACCCCCGCTACTCCACAGCGGTCCATGCGCGGCGTGAAAAGTTTGCCCTCGCGAACCACGAAAATATTCGCTGAGGTGGCACAGACCAACCGCCCGGCACTGTCTAGCATGAGTGCCTCGTCCGCACGACTGGCGGGGTTCTCTGCCCGCGCCAACACTTGCTCGAGGCGGTTGAGGTGCTTCAGTCCCGCGAGCAGGGGTTGTTCGCCCAAGCGCACCGAAGAGATGACCACGTGCGCGCCGGTGGGCAACTCCAGCGGCGGCGTCCAGGCAAAGGATTGCAGCCACCAGCGCGCATTCTGCGCGACGGGCGGTGTGTATCCCCGCGGGCCATCACCCCGCGTCACCATCAGTTTCACAGCGCCATGGGCCGAAAACGCAGCGGCAGCCGCGACAATCGCCGCGTCAATCGCCGTGAAGTCGAGACCGGCGATGGCAAGCCGTTCAGCGCCGCGTTGAAGCCGCGCCAGATGCGCCGACAGCAACTTTGGTTTTCCATCGATGACCGCGATGGTTTCGAACAGGCCGTCCCCGTAGGCAAGCCCACGGTCGGTCACCGGAACATCGCCCGTGGGCGTCAAACCTTGCGCGTGGGGCGGGATGCCGGATGGCATCACGTGGACTCCACACCCAAACCGCGCAGCAGTCCCCGGGCCTTGGCACGGGTTTCCGCCAATTCCAATTCCGGCACCGAGTCCGCGACGATGCCCGCACCCGCACGGACGGTAATGCCACCATCGGGGGTCACTTGAGCGGTGCGGATGAGGATATTCAGGTCCATGTCGCCATCGGTAGCTATCCAACCCATCGTGCCGGTGTAGGCGCCGCGAGGGACCTGCTCCAGATTGCCAATGAGTTGCATGCAACCCACCTTCGGGCAACCCGTGATGGTGCCACCCGGAAACAAGGCGCGCAGGGTTTGACCCGGCGTGGTGTCCGGCCTGCGGAGCCCGCGTACGTTCGAGACGATGTGGTGAACGTGGGCGTAACGCTCGAGCACCATGAACTCATCGACCTCCACGGTGCCGGCCTGACACAAGCGCCCGAGATCGTTGCGTTCGAGGTCAACCAGCATCACATGCTCGGCCTGCTCCTTCGGGTGCGCCCGAAGCTCCGCGGCAAGCGCGGCATCGTTGGCTGCATCGCTTGGAGTGCGTGGACGGGTGCCGGCGATGGGGCGGGTATCGATCTTCAGTCCTTGCACCCGTACCAAACGTTCCGGCGAGGTGGACAATACAGACAACCCCGGCAGCGTCGCGAGCCCGGCGAACGGCCCGGGGTTGGCAGTGCGTAACCGACGGTACAGCGCTGCCGGTGTTTCCCCGGTCCGTAGTTCTGTCCGCCAAGCGCGCGACAAATTGGTTTGGTAGACGTCACCGGCGGCAATGGCTTCGAGGCCACTGCGAACTGCTGCGAGGAAGTCCTCGGCGGGGTCTTCCACTAGCACGCGGGAAGCCGTTGAGCCGGTCGTGGCGGGTAGCGGAATGCTGGTAGGTGTAACGCCGCCGACGCTCGCTTCCACCAAGCTACGCACTTCTTCAGCAAGAGCGGCATGGCAGGGCAACGCGACCACTTGAACTCGGCCGGAGGCATGGTGTTTCACCACCGCACCCGCAATGGGTAGGAGCGCGGCCACGAGGTCGCCCTCACGTAGCGGCAGGCGCAAGACGGGTTCCACTTCCGCCGCTAATTCATAAGCCGCGTAGAGGAAAAAACCACCGACGAAAGGCAGCGCACCTTTGTCGACGTCGCCATGCCGGGCCTGCGCTTCCGCACCCGCCTCGTCGAGTTTTGCAAGAAACCGCTCGCCCACCAAGCGACCACTGGCTGCATCGGCGGCCGACACGTGTAGCGTGACTCTGCCAATGTCGACCGAGGCGTCTGCAGTGAACAGCAACCAGTCGTACTGTGGCGCCTCGCCCATGGCAAGCGCCGCGGTTTCCAGCAGAACGGGGAAGCGCTCCGGAAACTGCTCGTGTAAGGCGAGCAGGTCCAGACCGTCGGCATCAACGGCGACTTCCAGTGCCACCGCCGATTGCTTCACGGCGGTGATCTCAGTAGCGCTTGAAGACCAAGCTGCCGTTGGTGCCACCGAAGCCGAACGAGTTCGACAACGCCACCTCTAGCTTTGCCTGGCGTGAGACGAGCGGGACATAGTCCAGATCGCATTCAGGGTCCGCATTTTCCAGATTCGCCGTCGCCGGGATGACCTGATCGCGTAACGCCAAGACTGAGAACAAGGCTTCCACAGCACCCGCCGCACCGAGCAGGTGACCGGTGACTGACTTGGTAGAACTGATAGCCACACGATAGGCGTGGTCGCCGAGTGCGCGCTTTATGGCCAGTGTCTCCGCCTTGTCGCCCAACGGCGTGGAGGTCGCGTGAGCGTTGATGTAGTGCAGTTCGTTGGCGTTCAAGCCGGCGTCGCGCAGGGCATTGACCATCGACAGGCGCGCGCCCTCCCCGTCTTCCGGGGGCGATGTAATGTGGTGCGCATCGGCGCTCATGCCGAAGCCCACGAGCTCCGCGTAAATCTTCGCGCCGCGCGCTTGGGCATGCTCCAACGATTCGAGCACGAGGGCGCCGGCTCCGTCCGCCATGACAAAGCCGTCACGGTCGCGGTCCCAAGGACGACTCGCGGCAGCGGGGTTGTCGTTGCGCTCGGAAAGAGCACGGGCCTGCGCGAAACCCCCGAGCGCCAGCGGAGTGGTGGCCATTTCGGCGCCACCGGCCACCATGACATCGGCGTCGCCATACTGAATAGTGCGGTAAGCGAGG
>CALPVO020000283.1 GCA_943327025.2 Janthinobacterium lividum | reverse complement strand
TATGGAAATTTCACAATTGTCGAAATACAAGTCGCAGGAAGGGACGCCACGAAAACCCATGAGGTGCTCGGGCTTGCCGAAACGCATGCCGGGGTTGTCCTTTTCGACATACACCGCACCAATGCCCTTGGGGCCCGGCGCATCCGACAAACTGCAGTAAACGACGTAACCGTCCGCATGACCACCGCCCGAACACCAGCGCTTGGTGCCGTTCAACACCACCTTGTCGCCAGTGATGACGCCACGCGTGGTGAGATCCGTTAGCGCCGAACCGGCCGCCGGCTCGGACATCGACACTGCCACCACCTTCTCGCCGCGGCAAACCGCGGGCACTACGCGCTGCTTCAGCTTTTCACCGGCGAAACGCTCGATGGCCCGCACGGGGCCCACGCAACTTTCGAACACCGGAAAGGCCACAGCGCCAGACACCTTCGCGAATTCCTCGATGACTAGCAGCGCCTCGAGGTTGCCGAGGCCCAAGCCACCGTACTGCTCGGGGATGTTGATGCCCAGAAAACCCATCGACCCATATTCATGGATGAGTTCATGTGACGGCGGTTCGCCGGTTTCCTCGATCTCTTTCGCCAGCGCCGGCAACCGCTCCCGGGCGTACTTGCGCGCTGCTTCCTGAAGGGCTCTCTGCTCGTCAGTCAACTGAAAGTTCATGAACTCGTCCTCGTCGTTAATGGTCTCGAACCTGATTGTGCCATCATCCGAGCACACGGCAGCAGTGGCGCTGCCCGGCGAGGAAAAGATGACCGTGAATGCAATGATGGAAGGCGCGCCGCAAGGCATTCTCGCCGGCGTGCGAGTGCTGGACTTTGGCCGCTATGTGGCCGGCCCCTACTGCGCCACTTTGCTGGGCTACTTGGGCGCTGAAGTCATTCGCGTGGAACGCCGCGAGGGCGGTGAAGACCGCTATATCGCCCCCGTCACCCCGCAGGGTGAAGGCGCCGTGTTCCTGCAATGCAGCCCCAACAAGCGCTCCCTCACGCTGGACCCGACTACCCCGCAAGGCCGCGAGGTAGTGCACCGCCTGGTGGCCACAGCCGACATCGTCGTGGCGAACCTGCCTGCGGCGGCCCTGCGGCAGTTCGGCCTCGATTACGCCACGCTCTGTACGGTAAAGCCGGACGTTATTCTGGTGACGCAAAGTGCCTTCGGGGATGGTGGCCCTTACGCCACGCGTGGCGGCTTCGACGGCGTAGGCCAGGCCATGAGTGGCTCCATGTACATCACGGGCACGCCGGGCAATCCGGTGAAGGGTGCGGCTCCGTACGTCGACTACACCACCGCTTCGCTCTCCGCTTTCGGCGCCTTGGCGGCGCTGCTGGAAAAGCGGCAGACGGGACGTGGCCAGCACGTGCAGGCGGCGCTGCTGTCCACGGCTCTCGCCGTGTTCAATTCGCATCTCGTCGAGCAAGGCGTCACCGGCATCAACCGCGTGGGCACCGGCAACCGCGTGCAGACCTCGGCCCCCTCCGATGTTTTCGCCACCAGCGACGGCCATGTGCTCATGCACACCGTCGGCAACGGTTTGTTCAAACGCTGGGCCAAGCTGATGGCCAAGGATGGCGACGACCCGGCTCGCTGGACGGATGACCCCCTGTTCCAGTCGGACCAGTCCCGCGCGGACCATGCCGACCCCATTCTGGAACGCACGCGCCAATGGTGCGCCACGCGCACTACCGCCGAGGCGGTGCTTCAACTGGAAGCCATCGGCCTGCCCGGCGGGCCCGTCTACACCCCGCAGCAAGCGCTGGACGACCCGCAGGTGGCTGCGATGGGGTTCCTGCGTGCCGTGGATTACCCCGGCTTGCCGCGCCCTGCTCCCGTGGCCGACATCCCGCTGAAGTTCTCGCACTCGCCCGTGGGAATTCGCACATCGCCCCCCACCCTCGGCGCGGACACGGACAGCGTATTGGCGGAGTTGGGCTACGACAGCGCCGCCATCGCGGCGCTGCGTACGGCACAGGTGGTCTGAAGGAAGATCGGCGAGACCCGGGACCATCAGACCATCACCACGCCCGAGTAGCGCCGATTTCAAACCGGCGTAATGCGATAACCCAGCCGCGGGAAGTGCACCACCACCTCGCCCACAGCGGGGTGTTCCCGGCGCAAGGCAATGCGCGTCGGCGTTGCCACTACCACCTGCCCCACCACCTCACCGCGACGGGTATCGTCAGGCGTAACGGCTACCGTTTGCCCCGCTTGCAGCCCCTGCACATCGGCGGGATCCACTTGCTCTGCCGTCAGTGGCGCCGAGCCGAGCGCCACGGCGAGCGCTTCGGGAGCGGACAGCTCCGTGCGCTTCCCCTGACCAATCGCTGCACAACGCGCTTCCCAGGCGTGCAACGCCGGAAAGCCCGCCAGCAAAGCAGCCGCTTGGTCGGGCAGGTTCTGCCGCAACATCCAAGTAAAGGGCCAAGCCTGTACGTCCGCCAGCCCTGGCCGTCCGCCCATCAGGAACGGCCTGCCGTCTTGCAGCTGTTCTTCCAGCAGCGAGGCATGAGCGCGGTACTGGGTGCGTGCCTGCACGAGGTTCTCAGCGGATGCGTTGAAGTCGATGTCCGGGAACAGGTGCTCGCGGTCCTTGCGGAATTCCTCCGGCCAAAACGGTAAGGCCACGCCAAGCACAACGCCGAGGCCGCTGCGGAAAAATGCATCGGCCCACCGCACCATCATCCGCTCCATGGCGCCATGCACCACGGGCACCACGGGTGGTTCTGGCAGCAAACGGTCCAGTTCGCGGGCAATGAGTTGCGAATCGACATACACATCGCTGCCCACTTGCAGCACTGGCGTGCCGCGATAACCACCCGTCAACGCCATCACGGCGTCCTTGGGCGGCATCATGGGCATCTCCACCGAATGGTAGGTAGCGCCCTTGATGCCAAGCATCATCAGCGCTTTCTGCGAGAACGGCGAGGCATCGTACTGATGCAGGATGAGGCTGGTGGCAGTGGGGGCGTTTTCCATCATTTCTCTCCAGCATGGGGTTCATTGTTCGCATCGCTACGCTGGCGGAGCTCGTCCATCTTCGCAGCGGTCTGACCATAAAGGTGCGTATCGCCAATGGCATCGGAATGCCGCACGCGACCATGCAGCATGGCGCGCTGCACGGCAGGGCGCTCGCCAATCGCGTCATACCATCGCTTCACATTCGGGAAATCGTCCAGCGACTGTCCTTGCCAAGCGTGGTGCACTACCCAAGGCCAGGAAGCCATATCGGCTATGGAGTAATCGTCAGCGATGAATTCCCTGTCCTTTAACTGGTGGTTCAGCACACCATACAAACGGTTCACCTCGTCGGTGTAGCGCTGAATGCCATAAGGCACTTTTTCCTTGGCGAACTGGCGAAAGTGATGCGCCTGCCCAGCCATGGGGCCGAGCCCAGCCATCTGCCAGAAGAGCCACTGCAAGGTATTGTGGCGTCGCAGGGGGTCTTGCGGCAGGAAGCGACCACTGCGCTCCGCCAAATACAGCAAGATGGCGCCGGACTCGAACAAGGGCAGCGGCCCACCCGGAATATCGTGATCGATGATGGCGGGAATCTTGTTGTTCGGGCTGACCGCCAGAAACTCAGGCGTGAACTGCATGCCGCGCGTGATATCGACATAAGTCAGCTTCCAGGGAAGATCCATCTCTTCTAGCGCAATGGCCACTTTCTGCCCATTGGGCGATGGATAGAACAGCAACTCGATCATGTGCGCTCCACGCGGTACTGCGCCCGGGGGAAAT
>CALPVO020000282.1 GCA_943327025.2 Janthinobacterium lividum | reverse complement strand
CGGCCGACGATTGGTGTGGTGCACCATGAATTGGCTGTTACTGGTTGTGCTGTCTGCGCTGCCTGTATCCGCTGTGCAGGCTTCCACCAGCCTGCTGTTCATCGGTAACAGTTTCACGTTTGGTTGGGGCTCGCCGGTGCAGTTCTACCGCGCGCAAACCGTCAAGGACCTCAACGGCCAGGGTATTGGTGGTGTGCCGGCCCTGTTCAAGGTGTTCACCGTGGAAGCCGGGCTGGACTGGGAGGTATCGCTGGAGACCCAGCCGGGCGTCGGCATAGACTGGCACTACGCGAACCGCCGCGAGGTGCTGGTCTCCCGCTCTTGGGACCACGTCACCATGATGGGCTACAGCTTGCTGGACCGCGCAAAGCCCGGTGACCCTGCGTTGTTGGTGCAGAGCGCGCAGCAAATGGCAGCGTTGCTGCATGGCGTGAACCCGCGCGTGGACATCCAGTTGGAGGCAACTTTCCCGCGGGCGGACCAGCTTTATGACGCGAAGGGCCACTGGTTTGGGAAATCTGTGGACGAGATGGTTCACGACATTCGTGCGGGTTACGACCTGGCCACTGCCACGCACCCGGCCATCCATGGTGTGGTTCCAGTGGGTGAGACGTGGGCCCGCGCCATGCGCAGCGGTGTGGCGGATGCCAACCCTTACGACGGCGTGGAAGCGGGCAAGGTGAACCTCTGGACGTACGACCACTACCATGCCAGTGCCTTTGGCTATTACCTTAAGGCGCTGGTGATGTTCGGACACTTCACGAAGTTGGACCCGCGCATGCTCGGGGCTGGTGAATGTGCGGCGTACGAACTGGGCTTTTCGCCGGCAGAAGCCAGCGCGCTGCAGCAGGCGGCGTTTGAACAACTGGCCAGCAGCGGGCGTGTAAAGCCGGCTGCTTCGCAGCCACCGGCGGCTTCGCCGCAGCGACGGTGCCCGGCTGGCTGAGACTGTGGTTGGTTGACTGTGGTTGGTTGATACGCGCTAGCGCCATGCCCGCCCGCATTCGGCGCGCCTAGTCGTCTTCGCGGCCTTCAGCGTGTTCGCGGCCATTCCGGTGGCAGCGTACGCAGTCTTTCAGGTTGCGTATTCCTTCCTCGGCATGCTCTGCGCGAATGCGGTCCGGGCTGTGTTCGTGGCATCCGTAGCAGGTGTAGACCTTGAAGTTGCGGCGCATGGTGCTGCCTGCAGGGGTGCGTGTTTGCGGGTGACAGGTAGCGCAACTGGCTGCGTGGTCGCCGCTCAGCGGAAACCAGCGGGTGTGGTCGAACGTGGCGGGCAACCACGCTTCCTGCTGATGGCAACCTGAGCACTGGTCTTGGAAGCCTGCATGAAAACCATCCATCGGCGCCCGGTGGCAGGCATTGCAGCGCGCGCCCATGTGGGCTTCCAGCAGGGCATGGGTGAAGGTTTTCTTCGGCAGGGTGGCCACTGAACCCGCGTGGGCGGTATGGCAGGTCAGACAGTTCTTCTCCGCCAAGTGCTGGTGGAAACCCACGTGTTTGGCATCCGCCGGAAGCGGGCGGCGTTGGGTGTTGCGCAGGCCGATGTCGGCTAGAGGGTGACAAGACTGACAGCGCTCGGAAGTGGCGCCGTGGCCGGGCTGGTGGCAGGCGAAACAGTCTTCCCCTAGCGTTCGGTGCCCCACCGAAAGAGGGCCGGGCGCCAGCATGGCGGTGGGGTACACGCACGCCGCCGCGATGATGCCGGTAACGGCGAAGCCAACCGCGACCAGCCACCAGCGATTGCTCAACGCCATCCCCAAAAGAGCGCGATAGCCACCAGATGCGCTAGTGCAAGCAAACCGAAAGCTAGCGTGATGGGGAAGTGCACGACCCGCCAGCGCTTCACTATGTCGAAGGCGAGCGCGTCGAAATGCAGCACCGCTTCTTGTTCAGCAGCAGATATTCCCTCTTCCGTCAGGCGCTTGCGGGTGGCGCCAAGACGTTTACGGGCGCGCTCCAGCAGGAACTTTCCGGTCAGGCCGCTGACCACGTTGATGAGCATGGCGGCAGTAGCCAGCCAAGGCAGCCATGCATTGAAGTGCACGCCCGCATGCACGAGCACCAGCAGGGAACCGAACCAAGCTAGGTACTCGTGCCGGCGTAACAGCTGTACGGGGTTGCCCCGCTGGAGGAGTTTGCGCTTGCGCAGCGAGTACCCGAAAGAAGCCAAAATAAGCAGCACGCCGGGAATGCCGAGGTAGCGACCTACCCAGACAATGGCGAAGTAGTGCAGCACGGCATCGAGCAGTACGGTGGCACCAACGAGCGCTGCCAGCCACGCAACGAAGGGCAACACTTCACTACGGATGAGGTGAGCGGAGGTGCTGTCAGGAGGGCTGGTGATGGGTTCTGGCATGAGTGTTGCGCGGCTGTTCTACCGCGCAGACTCCGCCTCGCCATGGCGCGCGGCAATCAGGGATATTGCCTACCCAAGCCAAAGTCCGGCGGTGCTAAGCCCGCCCGACAGAGTGGTTATTTCTTCAGCAGTTGCCGCAAGGCGTCCGCCATGGCGCCGCCCTGTGGCTCTTCACGTCGCGTCGCTTGGTGCTCTGGGCGGCCTGTGCTCCTTCCGGCATTGCGATGGGGGCCATCGCGCCCAGCACCGGCTGCAGGCTGGCCTTCCTTCCGTCCTACTGCTTCGTCTAGCCGCATGGAAAGTGCGATGCGACGGCGCTTCACGTCCACCTCCATCACCTTCACTTTCACGATCTCGCCGGCCTTCACCACTTCATGCGGATCCTTCACGAACTTGTTGGACATGACCGAAATATGCACCAAGCCGTCCTGATGGACGCCCACGTCCACGAAGGCTCCGAAGTTGGTCACATTCGTCACTACGCCTTCCAGCACCATGCCCACTTCCAGTTGGCTAAGTTCCTCGATGCCCTCGCGGAAGGTAGCGGTCTTGAATTCGGGGCGTGGGTCGCGACCGGGCTTTTCCAGTTCCTTCAGAATGTCGCGTACTGTGGGCAGGCCGAAGCGCTCGTCTGTGTACTTCTCTGCATTGACCGCCTTCAGCAGGCTGGCATCGCGCATTACGTCCAACATCGGGCGCCGGAGGTCCTTCAGGATGCGCTCCACTACGGGGTAGGCTTCCGGGTGTACCGAAGACGCATCCAGTGGGTTGTCGCCGGCGGGAACGCGCAGGAAGCCGGCCGCCTGTTCGAAGGTCTTGGGTCCCAGTCGTGAAACGTCCTTGAGGGAAGCGCGCGTTCTGAATGGGCCATGCGCATCGCGATGGCTCACGATGTTTTCGGCGAGCGTCGTGGACAACCCCGAGATACGCGCTAGTAGCGGTACGGAAGCGGTATTCACGTCGACGCCTACGGCGTTCACGCAGTCCTCCACGACGGCATCCAGTTGGCGGGCCAGTTTCGTTTGGCTTACGTCGTGTTGGTACTGGCCCACCCCGATGGACTTCGGGTCGATCTTCACAAGTTCCGCCAATGGGTCTTGCAGGCGGCGGGCAATGGAAACGGCACCACGCAGACTGACGTCGAGTTGCGGGAATTCACGCGAAGCAAGTTCGGAGGCGGAGTAAACGGAGGCGCCGGCTTCGGAGACGACGATCTTGGTCATCTGCAGGTCGGCGTGCCGCTTGATAAGGTCTACAGCGAGCTTGTCGGTTTCACGGGAAGCTGTGCCGTTGCCGATGCTGATGAGCTCTACCGCATGCTTCTTGGCGAGCATGCCGAGCGTATGCAAACTGCCTTCCCAATCGTTGCGAGGCACGTGGGG
>CALPVO020000281.1 GCA_943327025.2 Janthinobacterium lividum | reverse complement strand
ATGAGCCGCTGGATTTCCAGCGTGCGGCCACCCTGCTTGCCCTTTGCCGCCTCGCGAGCGTTACGCGTATGTGTGGCGCGCGGCAGCATGCCGTATTCGGCGGTCACCCAGCCTTGGCCGGTGTTCCGCAGAAAGCCTGGCACGCCGTTCTCCACACTGGCGGTGCACAGCACGCGTGTATCGCCGAACTCCACCAGCACACTGCCTTCGGCATGGCGCGTGAAGTGACGGGTAAAACGGACCGCGCGCAGCTGGTCCGGCGCGCGGCCGGAGCTGCGCACCTTGGGGGATTCACTCATTCAATGCCTCCTCAGGCAGGCCACCGCACCACGGCGGCAGTACTGTTATCGCTGAACGGAGCCGAGGCCTTCACGGAACGCTCGACCAACGTCTTCAAGGCCCCGGCGAGTGCCGGCTGCCCAGCGGGCAAACCACCGAAATAAGTGGCCATTTCGGCATCTTCCAAGCTCGCCCAAGTACCGTCGGAGCACACCAGCAGCACGTCGCCAGGCTGCAGCCGCTGTTGCCCCGAAAGCGACATCTCCGGCAGTTCCGTCTCGCCACCGATGCAATACTCGACGAAGTTGCGCATGGGGTGGCGCCGCATTTCATCGGCGGTGATGGAGCCTTCCTGCAGCAGGCCTTCCACATGGCTGTGGTCCCGCGTGCGTTCCACCACGGCACCTTCACGCAGGTGGTAGATGCGGCTGTCGCCAATGTGCGCCCAGAAGCCACAGCCCTGCTGCACTAGCGCCACGGCGCAGGTGGCACGGGGGCGCTCTTCCATCTTCAACCCACGGCCCAGTTCACACACATCGTCGTGCGCCTTGCCCAGTGAACGGTGCAGAAAGCCGAGCGGGTCCAGCAGGGGAACGGGTTCGCGATGGAAGGAAGCAAGCAAGGAAGCAGAAGCCGTAGCCGCGGCCAGCGCACCGTCTGCATGGCCGCCCATACCATCGACCACCACCAGAAAAACCGCGCCCGGGGCGGAAGCTATCGCCACCCGGTCCTGGTTTTCGGCGCGATGACCAATATGGCTGAGCTCGGCGAACTCCACTGGCGCACTGTCCTTGGGCGTGATGACGATGACCCGGAAAGGCCACGAACGGGCTGAAAAACCGATAGTGTCTGCTACGCTGACAGTATGACACAGCCCCTGAAAACCCCCGTTTCCGCCCTGCGCAGCATGACCGGCTTCGCCCGGCGCGAAGCAGCCCTGCCCGCCGGCACCCTCATCTGGGAAGTGCGGACGGTGAACCACCGCTATTTAGAGGTGAGCCTGCGCCTGCCCGAGGATTTCCGGGCGCTGGAAGCCGAAGTGCGCGCGACCATTGCCGGCCAGGTGCGTCGCGGCAAGCTAGACGCCACCCTGCACTACCGCACTGCTACCCCTACCACGGCGACGCTCGAAGTGAACGAACCGCTGCTGGAGGCGCTGGTGGAGCGCACGCGCGACATCGCGCAGCGCACCGGCGGCACCGTGAACGCCGTGGACGTGCTGCGTTGGCCCGGCGTGGTGCGCGAACCGGAACGCGACGGCATGCCGCTGCAAGCGGCGGCACAAACGCTATTGAAGGAAGCGTTGCAAGCGCTAGCCGCCCACCGCGACAGCGAGGGTGCGCGTACCGCCACCATGCTGGCCGAGCGCTGCGACAAGCTGCTGGAACTGGTGGCCGAAGTGGGCAGCCGCATTCCGGAAATACGTGAGCGTATCCGCGCCAAGCTTCACGAACGGCTGGCGCAGTTCGCCGCGACGGAAACGAACCGCGAGCGCTTCGAGCAGGAACTGGTGCTGGCGCTGCAGAAGCTGGACGTGGACGAAGAACTGGACCGGCTGCGCAGCCACGTGACGGAAGTACGCAAGGCGCTGGCCGGCAACGAACCCGCCGGGCGCCGACTGGACTTCCTGATGCAGGAATTCAACCGCGAAGCGAACACGCTGGGCTCGAAGAGCCAAGACCCGGCCACCACACGCGCCGCCGTGGATATGAAGGTGCTGATTGAACAGATGCGGGAACAGGTGCAGAACGTGGAGTGATGCACGCAGCCACGCTCGGCCTCATTGTTAAGGCGCCGCACCCGCCTTGATCGCCCGTCCCGGAAACACGCCATCGACGAACTTGCCGCCGTCGATGAGCAAAGTGCCGCCCACCAACACGTATTTCATGCCGACGCTCGGCTCGCGCGGCTTCTGGAAGGTAGCGCGGTCAACCACATTCGCGGCATCGAAGACGATGACATCCGCGTCAGCACCTTCCTGCATCCGTCCGAGGCGCCGGGCCTCAGGCGAGGCTTTCTCGAGGCGCTGTGCCGGCATCAAGCTCATCTTGCGCAAGGCATCCATCAACGTAAGGCTTCCGCGCTCGCGCACATAGCGGGCCAGAATCTTCGTATACGTACCGGCGTTGCGCGGATGGCCATCCTCGCCGTCGCTGGCAATCATCACCAGCGGCTCGGCGATGACCTTATCCACCATCTCCTGCGTATTGCCAAACACAATCACGGGAAGAGGCTCGGGTGAAGCATGCAGCGTCTCGAACCGTTCTTTCGTCAGCCGCTCGCCACTGTCCGGCAGCATGAGGGCGTCGTAGTCCACACCCAGCTTCTCGCGCCAACCCGGGTTGAATAGCGCGGAATTGATGGCCGTCATGCCAGCGATGTAGGGGTAGGCCTCGGTGGTAATGTCCAACCCACGCGCCCGTGCGCCAGCCACCATGGCAACGCATTCGATTCCATCCTTCACGCAACTGCTGTTGATGTGCACGATCTGCAGCGCCGCACCCGTGATAGCTGCTGCACCAATGACTTCTGCGACCGCTTCGATGCTCGAGCCAGGCTCCAGCCGGCCGAAACTACGGACATGGGTGAACACCGGCACATGCCGCGCGGCGGCTAGATGAAAAGTACGAATGACCTCCTGTCGAGTCGCTCCGGGCGTGTACTGAACACCCATGCCGATGCCTAATGCGCCAGCATCGAGTTCCCTGTCCAGCCGCGCCTGAAGCGCGGTCATTTGCTCGGGCGTGGCCGCGGCATTCGTGGCGGGCCCGGCCGGCGCCACGAGGAACGGCTCCTTCAAGGCTATGCCAAAGGCATGGGCACGGGCAGCCGGGTGACTCGCTGTAGTTCCGTAATTGATAAGCGATTTGCCCTGCTTGCGCGCGAGGAAATCGGCCACATCGGGAACGCCAATTTCCATCTCGAGACCAGTGGTCACGCCATCGAAAGCCTTCAGGCGGCTGCTGGCATTGTCGTGCGCATGTTGATGCAGGTCGATGAAGCCGGGCGCAACAACCAGCCCCCTTACATCGATGACTCGCTTTCCACCAAGTGGCTCAGTGGTGATGCGCGCGATGCGACCATTCATGATGCCCACGTTCCTTGGCGCATCGAGACCAGTTTCCGGGTCCATGACGCGCCCACCCACGAGGACCACATCGAAGGATTCTGCGGCTGCCGGAAAGGCCGGTAACAGCAGGAGCATTAACCACAACAGACGCATTTTGTTAGTCCTCTGGCTTGTCATCGTTCCATCCCCCTAATGTTTCGTGGGCGCGGGCGAAAAGCTATATCCCGTTGGCGGCTCCAAACCCATGAGGTGGCGCACCAGAAAATCCCAGGCACGCCGCAAGGCATAAGAGCGCGGCTCGAGTGTGCCATGGCCGGCATTCGGCACAATCAACAGATCGAAATCGCGGTTGGCTTTGATGAGTGCGTCCGCCACTTGCAACGTATGGCTCGGAAGCACGTTGGAGTCCATAT
>CALPVO020000280.1 GCA_943327025.2 Janthinobacterium lividum | reverse complement strand
TCCGGGGCCGGAGCTGCTGACGTCAGCGGGTCATATTCGCCCAGTGCTTGGCGAGCCGTTCATCCTCAGTTTTCCGCAGTTCGGCCGGTATTACGCGCAGCCGCTGCAAGGCGTGGACAATGTGCGCGAGGTGGCGCGCGCCGTCATTGCGCACGGGGCGGACGTACTGAAAGTGGGCGCCAGTGAGCGGGCAGGGCTGGCGGCCACCGATCCGCGCCGTCAGGAACTGACGATGGAAGAGATGCAGGCGGTGGTGCAGGACGCGGCTGCCAAAGGCATTTACGTAGCCGCCCACGCGCATGGTCGCAGCGGCGCGAATGCGGCAGTACGGGCGGGGGTGCGCAGCATCGAGCATGGCACTTGGATAGACGATGAGACGCTGGCGCTCATGAAGCAGAAGGGCACGTTTTTCGTACCCACGCTCGCCATCATGAGTCCGTTGGGCGACCCGCATGGCGACGGTGCCGATGACGTGGCGCTGCAGTTGCGGACACACGCCATGATGCGGCCCTTGCGTGAAGCGGTACGTAAGGCGCATGCCATGGGCGTGGCAGTCGCTGTAGGAACCGATGGCGACTACGGCGAGGGCGAGAGTGCCCGCGTCCGTCCCGGGTATGAGGTGGAGGAACTGGTGAAGCTGGGCTTCACGCCGCTCGAAGCCATTCGTGCTGCCACTTTCGAGTCTGCCCGCGTGCTGGGCATCGAGGCGCGCACCGGCAGCGTGACGGTCGGGCTGGAAGCCGACTTGCTCGTGGTGGACCGCGACCCGCGTCTGGATACCAGCACGCTGTTCGAGCCCATGCTGGTGGTGAACAACGGTGAGGTGGTGCTGAACCGGCTCTACTGAGGCGAAGGGTTGCTGAGCCCCCGGGGCAGCTGCGCCTAGAGGCTGCCGCGGCCGCTGGCAGTCGGGTTCGAGGTTAATATGGCGGGATGCATCCCTTTGACACTGCCATCCGCCTCGAACCCATCGGCGCGGATACCTACCGAGCGCACACCAGCGCTCCTTACGCTAACCAAATCGGGCCCTTCGGGGGTATCACCGCCGCCACTTTGCTGAACGCGGTGCTGCAGCACCCGCAGCGCATCGGTATTCCCGTCACGCTAACGGTGAATTACGCGGCAGCCGTGGCCGCTGGCGAATATACGGTGGTTGCCCGGGCCGTCAGGACGGGCCGTTCGACGCAGCACTGGATGGTCGAGGCCAGTCAGGGCGGTGGAGTGGTCACGACGGCCACGGCGGTGACCGCTGTGCGTCGCGAGACATGGTGCGGTAGTTGCACTGCACCGCCGCGCGATCTGCCACCACCGGAATCGATCGCGCGCCTTGAGGGGCGCGGTGCCCCCATTTGGTTCGGCAACTACGACATGCGCTCCATCTACGGCGGGTACCCAGCCGTGGAAAACCTGCGGGACCAACCTGTCGAGGTACGCGCAGAAGATTCCCGCTCGGCGGGTTGGCTACGCGACCGCCCGGGGCGGCCGCTGGACTTCGTCAGCCTCGCGGCACTCTGTGACGCGTTCTACCCGCGCGTGTTCGTGAAGCGTCGTGCTGTCATGCCTACCAGCACCATTTCGCTCACGGTCTATTTCCATGCGGACGAGGCCATGCTGGCCGCGCAGGGTGAGCAGTTCTTGCTCGGAGTGGCGGAAGGGATCCACTATCGCCACGGCTTTTTCGACCAGCGTGCTGAACTGTGGGGCGTTGGCGAGCAGTTGCTCGCCAGCACCCATCAGGTGATGTTCTTCCGCGATTGAGTCTTTACAGGCGATACAGGGCGCAGAGCTTGTTGCCGTCCGGGTCGCGCAGGTAAGCCAAATAGAGGGAACCGGAAGGCCCGTTGCGAACGCCCGGCGGGTCTTCGCAAGCCGTGCCACCGGCTACGAGCCCGGCTGCATGCCAAGCATCCGCTAGCGCAGGGCTAGCCGCCGCGAAGCCGATGGTGCTGCCATTGCCTATGCTGGCCGGCTCGCCATTGATGGGCTTGCTGACGGCGAACACGCCGGTTTCCGTGCGATAGAACACGCGGTTGCCGTTGAACATGCCTGGTGAAACGCCGAGCGCGCCAAGTGCCGCGTCGTAGAAGGTCTTGGCGCGGTCGAGGTCATTCGTACCAATCATGATGTGGGAAAACATGGGGGCTCCTTGGCTGGCGGCTTGAATGCGTGTTTGCGGTGCAGTGCCGTACGTGCAGACCGTTGAGTGTAACCGGGGTGCAATGCGGTGTGCGTTGCGTGTACTCTTCGCAGTATGACGCCCCCTCCTGTTTTTTCGATTGCGGCCCTTCGTCTGCACCACGCTCTCGCGCTGCTCTTGGGTTTATGGATTTTGGGCTTCGCGTATCAGCCGAGCATGGCAGCCGAGATGAGTGCGGGGCATGCCCCTAGCAGTTCCAGCCCTCAACCGCATAAGCACCCTAAGTCCGTTGCTAGTGCGCAGGGCCGCATTCAGCGTAGTCAAGCTCCCGCGGTTTCTCCAGTGGTGCCTGCTGCAGTGGCCAGGCCGCGTAGTGCCGGACGCCCAGACGTACGGGCGGGTTCCTACATGGTGTTGGACGAGCACGGCGCACAGGTGCTGGCCGCCAGCCATGAGGACAAGCCGGCGCCCATTGCTTCCATTACCAAGCTGATGACCGCGATTGTGGTGCTTGAAGCCGCTCAGTCGCTGGATGAATCCATGACCATTGGCCCCGAAGAAGTTCGCGGGACCCGCGGCAGTGCTTCGCGGCTGGCGTCTGGCACAACCCTCACGCGTGGTGAACTGTTGCGTCTGGCGCTGATGTCCTCTGAGAACCGTGCGGCGTCCTCCCTTTGCAACCAATACCCTGGTGGTAAGCGCGCTTGCGTAGCCGCGATGAATGCCAAGGCGCAAGCCTTGGGGATGCGGACCACTCGGTTTGTAGAGCCTACGGGTTTGTCACCACAGAACGTTGCGAGCCCGCGCGACCTTGCCAAGTTGGTGATGGCTGCTTCAGCCAACCCGCGTATCGCCGACTATTCCACGACGCCCAAGTACACCGTTACCTTGCGCCGTCAGCAGGCGGAGTTTCATAACACGAACCCGTTGGTGAAGAGCCGGGCTTGGGAAATTGGGTTACAGAAAACGGGTTATATCGCTGAGGCGGGGCGATGCTTGGTCATGCGCACGGTCATCGACGGTCGCGATGTCATCATCGTGCTCATGAACTCGTGGGGCACCCAAACGCGCTTCGCCGATGCGCGGCGTATTCGCGCCTGGATTGAGAAGCGTCGCCCCGGTCTGCGGGCCTGATATCTCTCTAGCTCTTGCTCGGGCCACTTCGGTAAACACTCAATACGCGGGGCACCCTTAAGGCGCACACTGGTTCTCCTTATCCAAACAGGAGACCTGCCATGAAAAAGAATGTTGGTTTGGTAGACCGTGTTGCCCGAATCGTTGGCGGGCTGGCGCTGATGGCGTTGGCCGCCACGGGTCAAGTGGGTGCTTGGGGTTGGCTAGGCGCCGTGGTTTTGGCTACCGGCGTGTTCAGCTTTTGCGGGCTTTACACCGTGCTTGGCATCAATACTTGCCCCATCGACAAGAGCGCCAAAAAAGCCTGAAGGTTCGCGGCGGCGCTTTCAGGTAGCGCCGCCGGTCGTTCCAACCGCGGGCTGGCTTCCTGGGCGGGTGCGGTAGAACGTCATGGGTTGCTCGCGCATTTGCCGCAGCACGTTTGGGCGCATCGCGCCCACCACATGCATCTCGCAGGGCTTGCAGTCGAAGCGCAGGGTGAGCGTTTCATCACCATGCTGCAGCACCAGTGGGT
>CALPVO020000279.1 GCA_943327025.2 Janthinobacterium lividum | reverse complement strand
TGGGGCGCGGCGAAATCACCTACCTCGTGGACTGGCCTGCTTCGCAAGCCGTACTGGCACGTCTGCGGCCACCGACCGCAGGAACTCCCGGTTCGGTCCCCGCCTCCGATGTGCTCCCGGCCGTCGCCGCGCGCGTCGAGGCGTATCTAGATGGCCTCGAGCTGTGCAACGGCTTCGAAGAACTGACAGACGCCACTGAACAACGTGAGCGCTTCGCACGCGATGCCACAAGGCGCGCGGCAGCCGGGCTGCCTGTGCCCGCCATCGATGAGCATTTTCTCGCGGCGCTGGAACACGGTCTGCCGCCTTGCAGCGGCGTCGCGGTAGGCTTTGATCGCTTAGCCATGCTGGCCGCCGGCACACGCGACATTCGCGATGTGCTTGCCTTTCCCTATGACCGCGCCTGACTGGAGCGCCCCATGAGCTTTACCCTCACCCCCGTGGTTACCGACGACAAGCCAGAGCTTTATCGCCAGTTGCTCTTGCAACTGGAAGGACTGCTGCACGGAGAGCGCGACTGGGTGGCCAATGCAGCCAACACCAGCGCGCTGCTGTGGCACACGCTGCCACAGCTGAACTGGGTGGGCTTCTACTTCCTGCGCGGCGGTGAACTGGTTGTCGGGCCGTTTCAAGGCAAGCCGGCCTGCGTGCGCATCGCGCTCGGGCGCGGCGTTTGCGGCACGGCAGCCGCTAGCGGCACGACGCAGGTAGTGCCCGATGTGCACGCGTTCCCGGGCCACATCGCTTGCGATGCGGCTTCAAGGTCGGAAGTGGTAGTGCCCCTGATTCACGCCGGACACGTGGTGGGCGTGCTAGACCTCGACAGCCCGGAACCGGGGAGGTTCGATGCCGCAGATGCGGCCGGACTGGAGCAAGTGGCGGCGCTGTTCTGCGCCGCCACCGATTGGCGTTCGCCCCTGTAGGAGCGAACTTGCTCGCTTGCGCTTACTTGGCGCGCGAGATGTATTCACCCGTGCGCGTGTCGCAACGGATGATTTCACCTTCGTTGATGAACAGCGGCACACGCACCGTGGCGCCGGTCTCCAACTTGGCGGGCTTCTGGCCGCCGGTGACGGTGTCGCCACGGACGCCCGGGTCCGTCTCGACAATCTTCAGTTCCACGTGGGCCGGGGCCTGCACGGTGAGCGGTTCGCCGTTCCACAGAGTGACCTGGCACTCCACGCCGTCCTTCAGCCACTGGGCGGCTTCGCCCATGGCCGACTTGCCGGCGGTGTACTGCTCGTAGTTGTCCGGCACCATGAAGGTCCAGAAATCGCCTTCGCGATACAGGAACTGCATGTCGACGTCGACGACGTCCGCGCCTTCCACGCTGTCGCCGCTCTTCCAGGTGCGTTCCGTGACGCGACCGGTCTTGAGGGCGCGCACCTTCACGCGGCTGAAGGCCTGGCCCTTGCCGGGCTTGACCATCTCGTTCTCGACGATGGCGAACGGCTCACCCTCGAGAAGAATCTTGAGGCCGACCTTGAATTCGTTAGTGCTGTAGGAGGACATGGTGCACTCGCATTGAGGGCCACCGAAGCGGCAGCCGTGGAATAATCAGCCCCCTATGATACCCGCGCGAGCCCCAACCGACCACCCCGCCCGCTGGCAGACCGAACTGGCAGGCGCCATCACGGCCCCGGAAGCCTTGCTGGAAGCCGTGGGCCTACCCGTCCCCGAAGGTGCCGCACTGACACGTATGCAGCAGGCCGCCGCGCGGTTCGGGCTGCGGGTGCCACAGGCCTATGTGGCGCTCATGGAGCGCGGCAACCCCACCGACCCGCTGTTGCGGCAAGTGTTGCCCGTAGAGGACGAACTGCTGGAAGTGCCGGGTTTTGTGACGGACCCGGTGGGCGACCTCGAGGTACTGGCCAGTCCCGGTCTGCTACACAAGTACGACGGGCGCCGCCTGCTCATCACCACGGGCGCCTGTGCCGTTCACTGCCGCTACTGCTTCCGCCGTGAGTTTCCCTATGCCGCCGAAAATGCCGCGGCCGCCGGCTGGCAGCCAGCGCTCGAGCGCCTGCGCGCGGACCCTGACGCCACCGAAGTCATTCTCAGCGGCGGCGACCCTCTGGCGCTGGCAGACAGCAAACTGGAGCGTCTGGCTCGGGAACTGGCCACCCTGCCGCAACTGCGCAGGCTGCGCCTGCACACCCGGACGCCCGTCGTGCTGCCTTCGCGCGTCAACGGCGCGCTAACCGGCTGGTTGGCAAGCTTTCCCCACCCCGTCGTCGTGGTGCTCCATGCCAACCATGCACGAGAATTCAGTCCGGCCCTGCGAGAAGCCTGCAGCCGCTTGCGCACTGCCGGGGTGACCCTGCTGAACCAGGCCGTCCTGCTGCGTGGCGTTAACGACAGCGTCGAGGCCCAAGTGGAATTGGCGGAGGCCGGCTTTGCGGCCGGTGTGCTGCCGTACTACCTGCACCAACTGGACCGCGTCCGTGGTGCAGCGCATTTTGGCGTGCCGGATGCGGTGGCGTTGGAACTGCAAGCCGCCCTCATGGCGCGCCTCCCGGGTTACCTGGTCCCCCGACTGGTCCGGGAAATCCCGGGAGCCTCCTCCAAAACGCCGGTGGTAGACTCGCACGCTTACCGGTCGCCCCCCGCATGAGTCCTCCACTCTGATGATCGACGCTGTCGGCATTCCCGTGCTGGTGTTTGCTCGCCAAGAAGAGGCGGCCACCTTGGTCAACAGCGCCTTGCGCGAGCAGGGCCTCGCCGTGCATTGCCATTGGTTCGCTGGCGCCGGGGCGCTGGTAGAAGCTGCCCGCTTGCACCCGGAACTCATCCTGCTCTTCGCCGAAGACGGCTTGGCCGAGCCCGGCGAATTCGCGCGCCTACGCGACCAGCACTGTGCCGGCGTGCCCCTGGTGTGCGTCCGCGCCCACCTCGCCGAGCCCTTGCTGCTGGCGGACCTGAAGGCCGGCGCGCAAGACACAGTCACCGCCACTGCACGCGCGCGGCTCCAGCACGTTTGCAGCCGGGAACTCAAGGCCTTCCGCCTCCAGCGCGCCCTCGCGAACACGGTCAGTTCCGCGCGTGCATCGCAGCGCCAACTCCATGCCTTGGTGGCAGGCTCCGCGGATGCCATCGCTATCGTGCAGGAGGGCATCGTGGTCGAAGCCAACACGGCTTGGCTGGACCTCGTGCTGCACTCAGTAGAAAGCGTCGTTGGCACCCCAGCGATGGACTTGTTCATGCCCGAAAGCCACCCCGCGCTGCGCGGGGCGCTGGTGGCTTCGCAACAAGGCCGCTGGGAGGACCACACGCTGGCGGCCGTGGTCCGTCTGGGCAATGGGGAGCCGCTGAGACTGGAACTGCAACTGGCACCCGCGGCCTTCGAGGGCGAACCGGCAGTGCAGTTGCGTGTGCCGGCCGCCGGCCGCGATGCTGCTGAAGTGGCGCATACACTAACCTCAGTACTCGACTCGGACCCGGGCACTGGCGTGTTACACCGTCAGGTCTTCGTGGACCGCCTGCGCGAACGGGCCAACACCCCGCCGGCCGGCGGTGTACGACACCTGGCCTTCATCCGCCCCGATGCCTTCGAGGAAGCCATCGCGCAAGTCGGGCCTTTCGTCGCCGAAGAACTGATAGTCCATCTCGGCCGACTCGTCCGGGAAAGCCTCGCCGCCACCGACCTCTGCGGTCGTTTGGGTGGTGCAGGCTTCATGGCCCTGCTGGAGCGCGGCACCACGCGCGATGTCCAGACCTGGGCAGACCACCTGCTGCAACGCATCGCCAACGAAGCCTTCAGCGCCGGCGAACGTTCCGTCTCAATGACCATCAGCATTGGCCTTGGCACGCT
>CALPVO020000278.1 GCA_943327025.2 Janthinobacterium lividum | reverse complement strand
GGGAGAATGTTTCCTGTGTTCGGCGTACGACGCCATCGACGTGGAGACGGTCAATGATTATTAAGCCTATCCGCAACGACGACGACTTGCGCGTAACGTTCCTGCGCCTCGAACAGATTTTCCAAGCGCCTGAAGGCAGCGCGGAGGCGGATGAGCGCGAGGTGTTGGTCACCTTGGTGGAAGTCTACGAGAGCAAGCGGTTCCCGGTGGACGCCGCTGACCCAGTTGAAGCCATCAAGTTCCGAATGGAGCAGCAAGGGCTGACGCCGCGCGACCTGGAGCGCTATATCGGCCCCAGTGGACGGGTTTCTGAGGTGCTCAACCGCAAGCGCTCGCTCAGCTTGCGCATGATCAAGCGCTTACACGAGGGACTAAGTATTCCCTACGAAACACTTCTCGTTGGAATTAGGTAGGCGGGCTACGCGAAGGAACGACTAGCACGCGGCTGTTGCCGATGTGGGTTTCCAGCCGGGTGCGGATGCGGTCCATGGTTTCCTGGACAGTGCCGAAGGGAAGCTCCGCGCGGAACTCCAGAAACACTTCCAAATACACCACGTTTCCCGAGCGCCGCGAGCGAATGCCGTGAATTTGCTCGTAGTCATCGAAGAACACGGCTAGCTCGCGTAAAACCACCAGCTGCGAGGTTTCCTCAAGTGTCTTGTCGCTGAGGTCGCCCACCACATTTGCCAAACTTCCGTACACCTTCACCAGTAGCGCAATACCGAAGCCGGAAGCGACGAGTGGGTCCAGGTAAAGCGCCCACGCCTGGCCCGGGAATATCTTGCCGGCTACCAACGTAGCGATGATGCCGAAGTCGCCGACCATGGCGATGCGATAGGTGAGCATCTTCGACTTCAGCATGTGCGAGGGACGCTGCGCGTGCTCGCGGGCCAGCGCACCGTACATCATGAACTGCGAGATGAAGCCGGCGACGGTGATGATTACTGCGATACCGATACTGTCCAGCGCGTGGGGATGCTGGAAGCGGTCGTAGGCCTCGACCAAGATGGCGCAACCGGTAATGAACAGCACCACTTCCAGCGCAATGGTCAGCAGGCTTTCGATACGCCCAAGGCCGAAGTCGAATTCGTGCCGGCGGTTCTGCATGCGGCGGAGCATGAGCCACACGCCTAGTGTGGCCAGCGTTTCCACGGCTTCCTTGGCGGAGTCGGCGTAGAGCGTTAGCGAGCTGGCGATGAAGGCCGCGGTGAGGTTGCCGCTGACCACTAGCGTTTCTTGGAAGACGCACCAGCCGAGTAGCCGGCCGGTGGCGGCATCGGCTGGGGGATGGTCGGCGCTGTGCGGATTCATGGTGCGTTCCCTCGAGGACGGCAGTATAGGCTGATCCAGTGGGCGAGTTCGGCCTCGTCTATTTCCCCAGCAGCCAAAGCGAGCATGACATGAATGGCCTCAACTTGAGAGGCGGTCATTTCGTAGCCGTTCACGTGCAGAAACAAGCCGAGCGCCATGAATGCCGAGCGCGGTGAGTTTGAGCGAGGTCCTGACGGAACCGACGTGGTTGCTGATATAAGTATGGTGCGCCTGATATTGATTGAGTTGCAATCTGGGGTGCCGGCCGGTGGCGGTCACCCGGACGGTGGGTTGTCCCCTGTCCGTGTACTCTTTCCTAATGAATACTCGCCCCGAAGATACTTGGAACCGCCGCTATGCCGCGGCAGGCTTTTATTACGGCACGGCACCCAACGACTTCCTGCGTGAGGTAGAGCCCCTGCTGCCGCGTCAGGGCCATGTGCTGTGCCTCGGCGAGGGCGAGGGCCGCAACGCGGTGTTCCTGGCGCAGTGTGGCCATACGGTGTCGGCCATGGACCAGTCTGCGGTGGGGTTGGAGAAGGCGCAGCTTTTGGCGCGAGAGCAGGGCGTGCGCATTGCCACGCACGTAGCCGACTTGGAAAACTGGGACCTTGGCGCTGCAGCGCCTAAAGGCGGTTGGGACGCCATCGTCTCCATCTGGTGCCATATGCCGGTAGCTGTTCGGCCGGCACTGCACCAGCGCATTGTGGCTGCCTTGAAGCCAGGCGGCGTATTCGTGCTGGAAGCTTACCGCCCTGAACAACTGCGCTATGGAACGGGTGGCCCGCCCACGGTGGATTTGTTGCCCACGCTTGCCGAGTTGCAGCGTGATTTGGCGGCGCTGGAGTTGCTGGTAGCTGGTGTGCCGGAACGTGAAGTGCGTGAAGGCAAAGGCCACGCTGGCCTGAGTGCTGTGGTGCAGGTGTTGGGCAAGAAGTCGATAGCCCGATAACGGGCGGCCCCATTGCCGCCCGTCGTCTGCGTCAGGCTCAGGGTAGAGCGATGACGTCGATCTGGAAGATGGCGGTAGTACCACTTACTTCGTTACCCACCACCAGCAAGGGCTTGCCGTTCGGGCTGTCTGCCGCCGAGATGAACGCCAGGCCTTCCGGGCCCAGGTCCCCCAGCACGGTGAATTCCGTGGCCGGGTTCTTCGTGAAGTCGCGCGCGTTGATGTACTGCACGTACTTCGCGTTCTGCGGGTTCGTGACGTCGTACACCATGATGCCGCCGATACGCTCCAAGCCGATGAACGCGAACTGACGCCCAGCCAACTGGCCGATAACCACGCCTTCCGGCTCCGGGCCCTTGTTGTCGCTGCGGTCTTCGAGAGCGTTCGTGGTGTGGCCGGTATTGAAGTTGTTCGGGTAACGGCGCGCTGTTATCTGTTCGAACTGCGAGCCACTGTCGAAGAGCTGCGTGCCGTCGGTGCCCCAGATGGAGAACGAACGCGCGCCCAGCACATGCAACTGGTCGTAGTCGCCGTCGCCGTCCGTGTCGCCTGTCAGCTTCGACACCGTGAGACGGCCGATCGCTGCATCCACCTTCAGGTCCACGGCGTTCGGGAACTTCGTCGGGTCCAGCGTCAGCGTGCTGACGCGTGCAGTTTCTGCGCCGGGGATGAAGTCATCGCGGTCGTCGCCTTCATTGGCGGTGATGTAGAACGTTTTGCCGTTGAACTGGTAGGAGGCGATGCCGTCCGGCTGGTACATGCCGAAAACCGGCCAGTTGCGGATGCGCTGGCTCGGGGCGCCAGTGGGGTCGCGATCGCTGGGGTCCAGTTCGTTGCCGAGGGCCATGTGGTCCTTCAACTTCAATGGCTGAATGGAAGTGAACACCGGTGCGGCCTTGTTCGACAGGTCCAGCACGCCGAGCGCGTTGGCTTCCTGCAGGGTGACGCGTGCTGAAAGACCATCGGCAGCCACGGCAATGAACTCGGGCTCGAGGTCCTGTGCGACAGTGGCGTTCGGACCGTAGACACGAACGCCGGCAGCGCGCAGCGTGGCGAGGTTGGTGTTGAACGCAGTGAAGGTGGCGGTTGCCACTGTAGGAGCAGTGAAGCCGGCGCTAACATTGATGACGCTGACCGAGCCTTCCGGGTCGATGGTGTAGCCAGCGTTCGCCTCACCTTCATTCGCCACCAGCACATAGTTGCCGTCAGGCGTGAACGTGAGCATGTCCGGCAGGGCGCCGACGGCGGCGCTGCCGAGGCGCGCCAGGGTCAGGGCGTCGTAGAACACGACCTTGCCTGGGTCTGTCTTCACCGTGGCTTCAATCGCTACTGCGACCACGCCATTACGCACAGCCACGCTGTTGGCGTAGCCGCCTTCGGCTTGCGCGTTGATGGTACCGAGGAGAACGGGGTTGGTGGGGTCGGCCAGGTTGAGCACGTCCACGGTGACCGCAGCGGCATTGACGACGAACAGCCGCTTGCTGCCCTTATCGTAGGAGACGATTTCCGCAGCGCTAACGTTGTAGCGGCCCGAGGAATAGCGGCCGAG
>CALPVO020000277.1 GCA_943327025.2 Janthinobacterium lividum | reverse complement strand
GGGCGTGTCCGTACAGCAGGCACCAGCTATACCGTAGATTACGAGCTCTACAGTGTCACCACCGGCGAGCGCCTGCTGGGGCAAAGCGTCGCTGCCAGTTTCGCGGGCTTGCGTACTGGGGCGCACCGTGTTGCCGATGCCGTGTATGAAAAGCTGCTGGGCGTTCCGGGGTCGTTCGCTTCGCGCTTGGCCTATGTGGCGGTGGAAGGGCGCGCCCCGCAGCAGAAGTTCCGCATGGTGGTAGCCGACGCCGATGGCGAGAACGCGGCCACGGTGCTCACGTCGGCGCAGCCGCTGATGGCGCCCGCTTTTTCGCCGGATGGCACCAAGCTCGCCTACGTGAGCTTTGAAGGAGGCCGTTCCGCTGTGTGGGTGCAGGCATTGCGTACCGGAGAACGACAGCGCGTATCGGCACGGGGCGGCCTGAACGACGCGCCGGCGTGGTCGCCCGATGGCACGCGCTTGGCGCTGGCCATTGCCAATACGGATGGCAACGTGGACTTGTGGCTGCTGAACTTGGCGGACAACAGTCTCCTGCGCGTGACCGAAGACCCGGCCATCGATACGGAACCGGCATTCTCGCCCGATGGCCAAGCGCTGTACTTCACCTCCGACCGGGGTGGCCGTGCACAGGTTTACCGGGCATCGCTCGCGGGTGGCAAGCCACAACGCGTGACGTTTGAAGGCGGCTACAACGCACGCCCTCGCGTTTCCGCGGATGGTTCGCGTATTGCTTTGGTCACCAGCGCCGCCGGCGGCTACCGCATTGGCGTGCAAGAGTTGACGGGTGGTACGCCGCGCGTAGTCACGGAAGGCCCCAACGACGAATCGCCTGCGTTTGCGCCCAATGGGCAGTGGCTGGTGTTCGCTGCGCGTCGCGGCGGGCGCGGCGTGCTCGCTACCGTTGCCATCGATAGCGGCGCGCGTACCGTTTTGTCTACCGCTGCCGCCGATATTCGTAGCCCCACCTGGGGTCGTCTGCCTTGACGCGTGTAAAATTCCGTTTCCCCTTTGGAGTTAGCCCCATGAAGAAGTTGCCGCTGTTTGTTCTGGCTGGTGCCACGCTGTTGCTGGCGGGTTGCCCCAAGACGCCGACGACGCCTCCCGATGCGGGTGCCTCCAGCGGCGCCGCGGTTCCAGCCCAGCCGGCGGCTGAAGCCAATACCGCTGCAACGGACTCCGCCGCCACGACCGCGCAGGACACCAGCACAATGACGCCGGCGCAGCCCCTGCCGGACCCGGAAGCCGCGTTGGTAGCACGCACGGTCATTTATTTCGCGCTCGATAGCGACGCGGTAGCCGAGGAATTCGCTGCCATGGTGACGGCACACGGCAAGCGCCTAGGCGCCGGTACTGCCCGCGTGCGCCTTGAAGGGCACACGGACGAGCGCGGCTCGGACAGCTACAACAACGCCTTGGGCTTGCGCCGTGCGGATGCCGTGAAGAAGGCCTTGAAGCTGGCCGGTGCACAAGACGCACAGGTGGAAGCGGTATCTTTCGGCGAGCAGAAGCCGGCCGCGGGTGGTGAAGGTGAGGGCGAGGAAGCCTGGGCCAAGAACCGTCGCGTCGAAATGGTCTATCTGCCGTAAGCGTTGTTGGCGCTGCTAGCGGCGCCGAAGGGGTTTCGCGTGCAAGCGCAGTTCAGCCGAGTGGTATTGCCGGGCGTGGTGTTCGCCGCCTTGCTGGCGGGCTGCCAGACCACGCCGCCCGAAGAAGAGCCGGCGTATGTGAAGGCGACGGCGGTGGAAGCACGCACGGCCACCGTGGAAGGCCGCGCACAAGCGATTGAAGGCCGCGTGGCGGTGGTGGAGCGGCAAGCGCAAGCGTTGCTGGAACTGCAGCGGCAGCTCGATGCACAGACCGCCGAGCAGCGCGCCTTGCGTGGCGAACTGGAACAGTTGCAAGAACTGGCGCGCAAGGGTTCAGAAGAGCAGCGCAATCTTTATGCAGACATCGACCGCCGGCTGACCGCGCTGGAGGCGCGCCCTGCCGCGGCGATAGGTTCCGCGGGTGACTATGCTGGTGCATCTGGCGCTGGCTCTGCCGGCGCCAGCGCAGCTACTGCGGGCTCCGATGAAGAGGCCTACCAAGCGGCTTTGGCCAAGCTGCGCGCCAAGGACTACGCCGGTGCTACGGCCGCGCTGGCGGCGTTTACCAAGCGTTACCCGGAAAGTGCTCTGCGCGACAACGCCGCCTATTGGCTGGGTGAAGCGCACTATGTGGACGGCCACTACGCCGAAGCTCTCGAGGCCTTCCAAGCGGTGGTGACGCAGTTTCCCGACTCGCGCAAGCGCTCCGACGCGTTGCTGAAAGCCGGCTATTGCCAGGTGGAGTTGCGGCAGTGGGCTGGGGCTCGCAAGAGCCTGCGGCGTGTCGTTAGCGAATTCCCCGGCACGCCGGCGGCCAAGGAAGCGGCGGCCCGGCTCGCTACTTTCGACGGCAGCAAGGCGCGCTGATGTCTACCACGGCGCCGATGCGCCTGCGCCTCACCGAAGTCTTTCTCTCCGTGCAAGGCGAAGCAGACGCGGTGGGTTGGCCCACGGTGTTCGTGCGCCTTACTGGCTGCCCCTTGCGCTGCGTGTGGTGCGATACCACCTATTCGTTCACCGGCGGGCAGTGGCACGAATTCGACGCTGTGCTGGCGCAGGTGGCCGCTTTTGGTGTGAAGCATGTCTGCGTGACCGGCGGCGAGCCGCTGGCGCAGAAGGCTTGCTTGCCGCTGCTAACGGCCCTGTGCGACGCGGGCTATGCCGTGTCACTGGAGACCTCCGGTGCGCTGGACGCACGCGGCGTGGACCCGCGCGTGCATCGCGTTATCGACGTGAAGGCGCCGGGTTCGGGTGAGCAGGAGCGCAACTTCCTGCCCAACCTCGAGTCGCTGCATGTCGGGGACCAAGTGAAGTTCGTTATCGCCGGCCGCGACGATTACGAGTGGTCCCGTGCTTTCGTGGCGGAGCACGGGTTGAGCGCGAAGACCCAAGTGCTATTCAGCCCGGTGCAGGGCCAAGTGCAGCCGCGCGATTTAGCCGAATGGATCCTCGCCGACCGCCTTGCGGTGCGCTTCCAGTTGCAGCTTCACAAGCTGCTCTGGGGCGACACGCCAGGCAAGTGAAGGATGCCAAATGAAGAGAGCCAATGATGAGGAGCGATGGAGCGTGAGCACGTGAACACCGCCGCGACCGCTAACTCCCGTGTGACCGAGTCTGCGGTGGCCGCGCCCATCCGCGCCGTGGTTTTGCTGTCCGGCGGGCTGGATTCGGCCACGGTGCTGGCCATGGCGCGTGCAGAAGGGCGCATTTGCCATGCCGTGAGTTTTGACTATGGCCAAAGGCACCGCGCGGAACTGCTGGCCGCCACGCGCCTTGCCGTGGCACTGGGTGCTGTCGAACATCGCGTCATGAAAATAGACACCGGCGGGTTGGGTGGCTCGGCATTGACCGACGCCAGTATCGCGGTGCCGGTGAACGCCAAAGACGCCACGACTGGCGCTTTCGCCGCACCACTGGCAGAAGGTATTCCGGTCACTTACGTGCCGGCCCGCAACACGGTATTCCTGGCGCTCGCGCTCGGTATGGCTGAAGTCGTGGGCGCTACCGAGCTCTGGGTGGGCGTGAATGCCGTGGACTATTCCGGCTACCCGGATTGTCGTCCGGCTTTCGTCGAGGCTTTCGAGCGCCTAGCGAACCTGGCCACGAAGGCTGGCGTGGAAAGCGCTGCGCCCCATTTCCGGGTGTGCGCCCCGCTGGTGACGCTGAGCAAGGCGGGCATTATCCATGCGGGTAGCACGCTGGGCGTGGACTACGGGTTGACCGTGTCT
>CALPVO020000276.1 GCA_943327025.2 Janthinobacterium lividum | reverse complement strand
CGAACTGCGGCAATCCAGACACCAATGAACGGGCTTGAAACCCTTCACCACATGCCCGTTGTCGAGAATCTTTGCGAAGGCACGTAACTGCGCTGCTTCAAAGCCAGGCGCCATGGTCAAGTACGGGTTGTCCCAATCGCCGAGCACACCAAGGCGCTGGAAATCGACACTCTGCCCGGCCACTTGCTTGGCGGCATATTCGCGGCACGCAGCCCGGAACGCCTTCGCATCGAGCTTCGCACCAACGCGGCCGTGGGTCTTCTCCACCTGATGTTCAATGGGCAGACCATGGCAATCCCAGCCCGGCACATACGGCGCATCGAAGCCGGCCATCGAGCGCGACTTCACGATGATGTCTTTCAGCACCTTGTTGACGGCGTGGCCAATGTGGATGGTGCCATTGGCATACGGCGGGCCGTCCATCAGCACGAACTGCGGGCGACCTTCGGCCTTCGCCTCGGCACGCTGGCGAGCATAAATACCCTGCTCCGCCCACCAAGCCTGTTGCGCCGGTTCCCGGTTGGCCAAGTCGGCCTTCATGGGAAAGCCGGTTTGGGGCAAATTCACCGTCGTCTTGTAATCCACTTCAGTTCCTCATCCACCTTGAACTTCAGGCGGCCGCCAACCGGCGCCGCGCCTCGGCAGCATCTTCGTTCATCTGCACCACCAGCGCCTCGAGACTCTCGAAACGCAGTTCCGGCCGCTGCCAGGCCACGAACTCCACGGTCACATGCGCACCGTACAGGTCTCCCTGCCAGTCGAACAGATGCACCTCGAGCAGCACTTCGCCATCGACGTCCACCGTCGGCCGGGTGCCGAGCGAGGCCACACCGGGCCAATGCTCCAGACCACCGCCCGTGACCCGCACCGCAAAGATGCCACCCAGCGGCACCCGGCGGCGATGCAGCCGCAAATTCAGTGTGGGGTAACCCAAGGTTCGCCCCAACTGTTTGCCACGCTGCACGCGCGCAGTAACGGCGTAGGGGCGCCCCAGCAGCCGGGAGGCGAGCGGCAAGTTCCCAGCGTCCAGCGCTTCGCGCACGGTAGTGCTGGAAACCGCTACCCCTTGCAGTGACACCAAGGGCACGGCCTGCACGGTGAAGCCGCAGCGAGCACCGACCTCGCGCAGGGTATCGACGGTACCAGCCCCTCGATGCCCGAAACGGAACCCTTCGCCCACCACCACATGCCGGGCGCGGAGCAACTCCACCAGAAAACTTTCCACGAACTCGGCAGGCGCTTGTAGACGCAGGCGGTCGTTGAAGCGCGCCACCACCAACCGCTGCACGCCGAGGGCAGCCAGCACCGGTACCTTCTCGCGCAGGCGTTGCAAGCGGGCGGGAACCTCGGCGACCGCACGGTGCGCCGCACGGGCTAACACTTCACGCGGGTGAGGTTCGAAAGTGAGCACCGTAGCGGTACCACCCCGCAGCGCCGTTGCCTCCAGCACAGCCGCCACCAGGGCCTGATGGCCGAGGTGGATGCCGTCGAAGTTACCAATGGCCACGCCAGACGCGCCCGTCACGGGCGCGAGTCCCGCCGGGCCGCGCAGGATTTCCATCTCGTTATTGTACCTGCGCAGCGGACGCGGGCAGAGGCTCTGGCGCCGGCATTCTGAGGTCCCGTGGACGCAGCCCGGTCACCCAGAGCACGCCCGCATAAAGAACCATGCCACCGACCACACAGAGCCCCAACCGCAGCACGCGCACGGACCAGTGCCACTGCATCCAGGCTTCCCAAGACCCCGCCGACCACCAGAGGAACAAGCCCATGGTCACATTGGCTAGCACCAGCTGCAGTGCCAGTTTGCGCCAACGCGCCATGGCCGGGCGATAAACCCCCTGCTGACGCAGGCCCCGCCAGAGCAGCAAGCAATTCACGTACGCGCCAATTCCAGTGGACAAGGCCAGCAAGGCATGCGGCGCAGTACCGCCGAAATAGGCGTAAGGCACCACCACCAACAGATTGAAACCCATGTTCGTGGAGAGCGAGATGATGCCGACCCGGACCGGCGTCTTCGTGTCCTGACGGGCGAAATATCCAGGCGCCAGTACCTTCACCAGGCTGAACGCCAACAAGCCCACCGAGTAAGTCATGAGCGCGTACGAGGCCATGACGACGTCGTGGCTGAGGAACTTGCCGTAGCCATAAATGGTGGCGCACAACGGACCGGCCAGCGTGAACAGACCCACGGCCGCCGGGACCGTCACCAGAAACACCAAGCGTAGCGCCCAATCCAGCATGGTGTTGAAACGCTCGCCACTCTGCGCTGCAAAGTGCGCGGACAGCCCAGGCAGAATGACCGTGGCCAGCGCGATGGAGAACACCCCCATCGGAAACTCCACGAGGCGGTCGGCGTAGTACATCCAGCCGATGCTGCCAGTGACCAGAAATGAGGCGATCCACGTATCGAGCAACAAGGAGATTTGCGCCACGGAACTGCCAAAAATACCCGGCAACATCAGCCTACCGACACGCCGCACGCCTTCATGCAACAGCGAAAACTGTGGCCGCCGCAGCAGCCCGAGGCGCTTCAGGCCCCACAATTGCATACCCAACTGCACTACGCCGGAGACGAATACGCCCATCGCCAGCGCCATGCCAGGGCGCTCACAGCGCGGCGCCACGTAGGCGGCCGAGACAATCATCACCAGATTAAGCAATACCGAATTGAAGGCCGCGGCACCGAAGCGACCGTAGCTGTTCACTACCCCGCCGGCCAGCGCCGTCAGGGAGATGAAGAAGATGTAGGGGAAGGTCCAGCGAAGCATGTCGACGGCCAGTTCATGGCGTTCGCCGCCCGAATCGAAACCGGGAGCAAAGAGCACGATGACCAGCGGCGCGGCGATGACACCAACGGCCGTAATGCCCGCCAAGACAACACCGAAAGTCCCCATCACCCCGGCGATGAGTTCCCTTTGCTCATCGATGGTGTTCTGATGACGATATTCCGACACCACCGGCACGAAGGCCTGACTGAAGGCCCCCTCTCCAGTGATGCGCCGGAGGAAATTCGGGATCTTGAAGGCCACCAGAAAGGCATCCATGAGCGGCCCGGCACCGAACATGACCGAATAGACTTGGTCCCGCACCATGCCGGAAAGCCGCGACAAAAAGGTCATGGCCCCGACCAGCGAAGTATTACGCAGCACACTCATGGGGATGGCAGTCTACCCGCGCCGGGGCAGCGAGGCGAAGCCAAGTAGGCAGCAACGCAAGCCCGTGCCCGCTGCGGCTGACCCGAGGCTAAACACCTACAGCCGTTGACAAAAACACCGCCCGCGGGCACCATATGCGGCTCCAAGTGGCCCCGGTTTCGGTGTCACCTAAAGAACAACCGTTTTTTTGCACAGTTTTTGCGGAGTTTCCCTTGGCCAATATCAAGTCTGCCGAGAAGCGCGCCAGCCAGGCAGTGAAGCGCCGGGCCCACAACATGACGCAGCGCTCGCGCATGCGCACCGCCATCAAGAAGGTTCGTGCCGCCCTCGACGCCGGCAAGCCGGAAGATGCCGCGGCTGCCCTCAAGGCTGCGCAGCCGGTCATCGACAGCATGGTCAACAAGGGCATCATCCACAAGAATGCTGCCGCCCGTTACAAGAGCCGCCTCGCGGCTGGTGCCAAGAAGGCCGCTGCTGCGAAGTAATTCGCACTGCCTTCGCCCGCGTTGCCACGCGCAACGCAGGGCTCCACAAGAAAGCCGGCTCACGCCGGCTTTTTTGTTTTCGGCGGGCACCTAGCCCCTGAGTGCCGGAATTGCTTACACCACGCAAGCAGCCAAAGCCGCCCCTGAGACGCCGAAACACTCCTGGCGCTGCGCTGGTACCCCCGAACTGTCTCTCTTG
>CALPVO020000275.1 GCA_943327025.2 Janthinobacterium lividum | reverse complement strand
CCTTTACTCCGCCCCAGCACGCAGGCCCTAGGGACCCTGCCGCACCGGCACTTCAGGCCCTAGCACCACACCCGCCTCCTCGAGGAGACGACGTTCTGCCACCGACAGCCCACGCACAGCGAGCAAGTCAGGCCGGCGTTGCGCGGTGAGCAGCAAAGCCTGCTGCAACCGCCAGCGCGCGATAGTGGCGTGGTTTCCCCCGAGGAGAACCTCCGGCACCGCCTGCCCTTCGAACACCTCGGGCCGCGTGTAGTGCGGCCAATCGAGAAGCCCGTCGCTGAACGACTCCTGCTCCGCGCTTTCGGCGGCCCCCAGTACCCCGGGAAGCAACCGCGCCACGGCATCGAGAACCACCAGTGCGGGCAGTTCACCGCCCGTCAACACGTAGTCCCCGACCGACACCTGGTCGTCGATCTCCGCGTCCAGCAGACGCTGATCGACTCCCTCGTAGCGTCCGGCCAACAACACCATACCTGGCGCCGCTGCCCAGCGCCGGGCGTCTGCCTGCGTGAACCGCCGGCCCTGTGCCGACAAATACACGCGGGGACTGCCAACCGGCACCCGCTCCACCGCAGCCCGCAACGCGGTACGCAGTGGTTCGATCTTCAGCACCATTCCCGGCCCACCACCATAAGGGCGGTCATCGACCGTGCGGTGCACGTTCATGGCATAGGCGCGGGGGTCTTCGGTGCCCACCGCAATGAGCCCGCGTTCTACCGCGCGGCCCACCATGCCTTGGCTGACGTAGGCCCGGATGAAGTCCGGAAACAGCGTCACCACTTCAAATTTCACACTTCCTCCCAGTCGACCGTCACCTGCCCGGCGTCAAGATTGACTGCACGAACATGCTGACGAACCACCGGCACCCAGATTTCTCCGGGCTTGCCATCCTCTGCCGCTGCCGCCGACACCACCACCATCAGGGTGTTGGCGGGCGTGTCGACCAGATGGCTGACCTTGCCAAGCGAGCGACCACTCAAGGTGACCACCTCCAGCCCGGGCAAGTCGTCGAGGTAGTACTCGCCAGGCGCAGGAGGTGGCAAAGCCGAACGCGGCACTGCCACTTCTCGCAAAGCCCAAGCGGCGGCCGCATCGCGGTCCTGCACACCCTCCAGCCTCACCAGCCAGAACTCTCCCTGCCGCCGCCCACCGGCGAACCGGAAAGGCTGCCACTCCCCGCGGGGGGTGGCCGCATACAGCGACGGATACTTCAGCACCGCCTCAGGTGGCGAGGTGAAGGACTGCAAACGCAGCTCTCCACGGACACCGAATACTCCGAGAAGGCGCCCCAACACCACCATGCGCCCTAGGGCGGCGACGGCTGGGGCTTGCGTCGTCACGTCAGGCACCGCAAACGCTTGCGGCTACCCAGGCGTGCCGACAAAGGCTTCAGGCCGCCTGCTTCTTGAACTGCGCGACGAGGGCGTCGACGCGATCCGAAGCGCGGGCGCCCTGCGCAGCCCAATGCTCAATGCGGGCGAGGTCGAGACGGAGCTTCGTCTCCTTGCCACGCGCGATCGGGTTGAACGTGCCCACCTGCTCGAGGATGGTGCCGCCCTGGCGCTTGCGGCTGTCGGCGACGACCACGTGGTAGAAGGGGTCCTTCTTGCCGCCGCGACGCGTCAGACGAATGGTCACCATGTTTGTGTTCCTGAAAACGAATACAAAGAATTAAGCCACCGGCGCCCGGCCCTAACGGGCGGACGCTGGAAAGCCCGCTATAGTACGCAAAAATCGTTCGGGGATAAAGCCTTACCCGCGCCCACCGGGGCCACCGCCACCGAAGCCCCCCGGAAAGCCGCCACCAAAGCCGCCGGGCAATCGGCCCCCAAGGCCGCGCATCAGGCCCTTGAGCCCGCCTTTTCCGAAGGATTTCATCACTTTCTGCATCTGCAGGAACTGCTTAAGCAAGCGATTCAAATCCTGCACCTGGCTACCAGAACCCGCAGCAATACGGCGCTTGCGTGAACCGTCAATCAGTTCCGGGCGCCGGCGCTCTCGGGGGGTCATGGAGTCAATCATCGCGATTTGGCGTTTAAGCTGTTTTTCGTCGAAGCCACCCGCCGCGCCAGCCTGACTGGCCAACTGCGCCGGGAGTTTGTCCATGAGCGAGGCAATGCCACCCATTTTCTGCAGTTGAGTGAGTTGTTCGCGAAGGTCGGAGAGGTCGAAACCCTTCCCCTTCTGCAACTTCTCCGCCAGCGCTGCCGCCTTTTCCTGGTCAACCTGCGCCTGCACCTGCTCGACCAGTGCGACCACGTCGCCCATACCGAGGATGCGGCCCGCCACGCGTTCCGGATAAAAAGGTTCGAGCGCTTCGACCTTCTCGCCCATACCCACGAACAAAATGGGCTTGCCCGTGACATGGCGCACCGAGAGCGCAGCACCGCCACGCGCATCGCCATCGGCCTTGGTCAGAATGACGCCGGTCAAATCCAGCGCTTCGTTGAAGGCCCGCGCGGCATTCACCGCGTCCTGGCCGGCCATGCTATCCACCACGAACAGTCGCTGATGGGCGCCCACGGCCGCATCAATCGCCTGCACTTCCGCCATCATTTCGCCGTCGACATGCAAACGACCGGCGGTGTCGATGATGAGCACGTCGTAGACGCCGCGCCGGGCTTCGGCGAGAGCATGGGTAGCAATATCCACGGGGCGCGCCGCGAGGTCCGTCGGGATAAAGCCCGCCTCCACCTGCGCCGCCAAGCGCTCCAACTGCGTTACGGCGGCCGGGCGATAGACGTCCGTGCTGGCCAGCGCCACGCGCTTTTTCAGGGATTCCTTGAGCCAACGGGCCAGCTTGGCGGCCGTGGTGGTCTTGCCCGCGCCTTGCAGACCCGCCAGCAAGATAACCACCGGGGCCTGCGCGCGAAGTTCCAGGCGCCCACCCTCGGGCCCCATGACGCGCACCAGTTCTTCGTGAAGGATCTTCACGAACACCTGACCCGGGGAGAGGCTCTTCTGTACCTCAGCTCCGAGGGCACGCGGCTTCACGGCGTCGATGAACGCCTTCACGACGGGCAGCGCCACGTCAGCCTCGAGCAAAGCCATGCGCACCTGGCGCAGTGTGTCGGCGATATTGTCCTCGGTCAGGCGGCCGCGGCCGCGCAACGAGTCGACAGCGCCCGCCAGGCGCTCGGTGAGTTTGTCAAACATGGGAACTATTATCGCACCGCCATGGCGCGGCGTCCTGTGCCATGATTCAAGTCCGACTAAGCGCCACCGGGCCACGCCGTGCCGACACTGCCTTCTTACCTCGCCTCACTCCTCTATCTGGTTGCTGCCGGCTTGGCACTGGCAGGCGTCATGCGTGGGCTGCCTTGGCTCGCGAAAGCCGCCAACATCTTCGGCGCACTGGCCCTACTCACCCAAGCGCTCATTTTGGTACCGGCGGTCAGTAACACCGGGCACGCTCTATCGCTCACCCTCGCCGAAGCCGCCTCACTCGTGGGGGCCGTGGTGGCTGCTGCGGCGTTAATGGGCGCAGTCCGGAGCCGTTTGGGCGGCGCTGCCGTCGCCTTGTGGTTCAGTGCCGCCATTCTCGCCGCAGGCACGGCCTCGCCGGGTGCTTACATCGAACAGACCGCGCCGGGTCCCGAACTCGTGGCGCACATTTTGTTGTCCGCGCTAGCTGCTGGCCTGCTTTCCGTTGCAGCCATCCTCGTACTGCTTTTGGCTGCCCAAAGTGCACGACTGCGCCAACGGCGCCCACTGGGACTGTTGGCGGCATTGCCGCCGATGGAAACACTGGAGGGTGCAGTGTTCCGCGCGGTTCTTGGCGGCTTCGTGCTGCTGTCGCTGTCGCTGCTATCGGGGTTCTTGTTCATTCAGAACCTGTTCGCCCAGCATCTG
>CALPVO020000274.1 GCA_943327025.2 Janthinobacterium lividum | reverse complement strand
GGGTGCGGTATTCCCGCCACAAACCAGGAAATTCACGCTGAAACACACGAATTACCGGGACTTTCGTCTGGCGCAAGCGGCCCTCGAGGGGGCAAAAAACTGTAGCCGTTTTACGACAAACGCCGCTTGTGACGGTCGGAACTGCTGCCGGATGGCGGTTGCCGAGACCGGAAGGCCGGGGGCAGAACTGCCCTGCAGAACCGGATATTGCGCGCTGCAGCGCAGCAAATTCAAGGACTTCAACCAGCGGACCAAGCCCCAGGCGCGCCCACCGCCACGAAGTGCGGGTTATCCAGGGCAGCATTGCTGCAGCCAAGCGGGGTGCCATCCAGACGGTAGACGCCACCGCCGGCGGAAGTGAGCACCGCTTGCCCCGCCGCCGTGTCCCAAATCATGGTGCGGCCCAGACGCGGGTACAGGTCCGCCTCGCCGCGGGCAAGGAGACAGAACTTCAGGGAGCTGCCGGCGCTCGACAAGGCCGCCACGCGACGCCCACCGAGGAAGGCCTCGAGGGCCGCGGCATCGCCATGCGAACGTGAGCCCACCACGGTGAGCCCGGCCCCAGGAACGGGCCGAACGCCGAGGGCCCTTGCCGCGCGCGCCAACCCAGCCTGCGGCGCACCCAGCCAGGTCGCGCCTTCGCCCACCACCCCCGCATAGGTATCGCCGGTGGCCGGCACGTGGACTACCCCCAGCACGGGCTGGCCACGCCAAATGAGCGCCACATTCACGGTGAACTCGCCATTGCGCGAGAGGAACTCCTTCGTACCATCGAGCGGGTCGACCAGCCAATAGGGCGGCGCTTCCGGGCCACGGTCCACAGCGGCTTGGTCCACTTCGCTCGACTCCTCCGAGACCACGGGGTAATTCCCCGGCAGCAGCGGCAGGCCCTCCACCAGCAGTTCGTGGCTGGCTTGGTCGGCCGCGGTCAGTGGCGTGCCGTCACCTTTCCACTGCGCTACTACCTCGCCTTGGTAGATGGCGAGAATAGCGTCGCCGGCAGCCTCGCACAGGGCAGCCACACGGGCGCACAGGGCGAGTGCCGCCGGCGCAGGAAGGGGAAGCGGAAATGTAACCATCCGCCTATGATAATGGGCAATGGCACCGAGCGCGCCTGCGTGGATCGCCCGCGCTACGGCCCCGCATTCCCCCAGCCCGTGAAGAAGGCAGACGAAGCATGAAATTGAACGTGAACGGCACGATGCACGAAGTGGACGCCCCGGCGGACATGCCGCTGTTGTGGGCCCTGCGGGACCTCCTCAATCTCACCGGCACCAAGTTCGGTTGCGGCATGGCCCAATGTGGCGCGTGCACCATTCATCTCGATGGAGCGCCGGTGCGCTCCTGCGTCACCCCCGTGTCTGCGGCTGAAGGCAAAGCCGTCACCACCATCGAGGCCATCGCCGCGAGCGAACTGGGCCAGCGCATCCAAGCCGCTTGGGTAGCAGAAGACGTACCGCAATGCGGCTACTGCCAGTCGGGCCAGATCATGTCCGCCGTGGCCCTGCTAAAGGAACATCCGCAACCGACGGATGCCAACATCGACACCGCCATGGACGGCAATCTGTGCCGCTGCGGCACCTACAACCGTATCCGTCGCGCCATCCACCGCGCGGCCGGCAACTGAGCCACCGCTATGTCCCAAGATTTTGCTGCCGCCAACCCGTCGCGTCGTTCCTTCCTGAAAACTGCCGCTCTCGCCACCGGCAGCGCCCTCGTGGTCAGTTTCGCCTTGCCCCAGCGCGCCTTCGGTGCTGGCGCGGCCACCCATGACGGCACGCTCAGCGCCTTCATTCGCATTGCCGCAGACGGCGTCATCACGCTAACGCTTGGCAAGGTGGAGATGGGTCAAGGCGTGCATACGGGTCTGGCGCAGTTGCTGGCGGAGGAACTGGAAGCGCCGTGGGCGGCCTTGAACGTAGAGCATTCGCCCGCCCTACCGGCCTATGCCGGCCCCGGTTTCCCCATGATGATTACCGGCGGCAGCACCAGCGTCGCTGCCTGCTTCATACCGCTGCGCACCGCCGCGGCAGCCGCCCGCGAAATGCTCGTGGCCGAAGCCGCAAGTCGCTGGAACGTGCCATTGAGCGAATGCGCGGCCGAGCAAGGCGTGGTGAAGCACGGTAGCTCCCAACGCAAGTTCTCCTACGGCGAACTCGCCGCCGCGGCCGGCCAGCGCCCGGTTCCCGCCAAACCCACGCTGAAGCCGCGTAGCGAGTGGCGCTACATCGGCCAAGCCATGCCGCGCGTCGACAGCGCCGCGAAGTCACGCGGCGAAACCCGCTATGGCATCGATGTTCGTCGCCCCGGCCAGCGCTATGCGCAATTGGCCCGTCCACCGCGTGGCGGCCGCCTCACCGGTGCCAACCTCGCGGCCGCCCGCGCCGTGCCGGGTGTCACCGACGTGTTCGAAATTCCCCAAGGCATCGCCGTAGTGGCCAGCAATACCTGGGCTGCCAAGCAAGGCCGAGACGCGCTGCAGCCCAAAGTGTTGATCGAGCAAGACCCCGGCTTCTCCACCGTGGCGCTTGCCAAGCACTACAGCGAACTGGCGAAGCAACCGGGCCAGGTAGCGCGTGCGGAAGGCGATCTCGCCAAGGCCGCAGCCACGGCCACGCAGCGCGTGGAAGCGGACTACGCTTTCCCGTACTTGGCGCATGCCCCCATGGAGCCGCTCAACTGCACCGCCATGGTCACGCCCGAAGGTGTGCAACTGTGGCTGGGCACGCAAGGCCAAACTTTCGACCAGATGGCCGCCGCCCGTGTGGCCGGCGTACGCCCGGACCAAGTCAGCATCGAAACCTGCATGCTCGGTGGCGGCTTCGGCCGGCGTGCCAGCGTGGCCGGCGATAACGTCGCGCCCGCAGTGGAAATTGCCAAGCGCCTGCCGGGTGTTCCCGTACAGCTCGTGTGGACGCGCGAAGACGACCTGACTGACGGCTTCTATCGGCCGCAGGCGCACCACCGTGTGGTGGTTCAACTAGGTGCCGATGGCTTTCCGCTCAGCTGGCAGCACACCGTGGTGGCCCAGCCACTGGTGAAGGGCACGCCACTCGAGCGCGCCATGATGAACCCGAAGACGGGCATCGAAGTGACGCTGACCGAAGGCATCGACAACTTGCCTTACGCAGTGCCCGTGGTGCACGTACAAGTGCACCAGACCACCGCCAAGGTTCCTGTGCAGTGGTGGCGCAGCGTGGGCAGCACCCATACGGCCTTCGCGCTGGAATGCTGTATCGACGAATGCGCGCGCGCTGCCAAGCAAGATCCGGTGGCTTACCGCCTGGCCTTGTTGAAGGACAGCCCAAAAGAGAAACGCGTGCTCGAGATGGTGGCTGCAAAGGCTGGCTGGGGCAAACCGCTGCCCAAGGGGCACGCGCACGGTGTAGCCGTGGCCAGTTCTTTCGGTAGCACGGTGGCGCAAGTGGCCGAGATATCGCTCGTGAACGGGCAACCGCGCGTACACCGCGTGGTAGCTGTCATGGACTGCGGCACCGTGATCAACCCGCGCTTGGTCGAGCAGCAGGTGCAGAGCGCCATCGCCTATGGGCTGTCCGCAGCCCTACGCGAAGAAATCACCTTCGCAGCAGACCAAGTGGAACAGACCAACTTCCACGCCTACCAGCCGCTGCGGCTGAACGAAATGCCGATGGTGGAAGTGCACTTGGTGGAATCCACCGAACCACCCACGGGTGTCGGTGAGCCGGGCACCCCACCCATCGGCCCCGCCGTTGCCAATGCCTTGCGTGCCTTGACCGGCGAAGCCGTGCGGCAACTGCCCTTCACGCGCCGCAATTGGGGCTAGCCAGAGGCGGCAGCCCGCTGCCTCCCACCAAGCTCGCTTCCCGGTAGGAGCGAGCTTGCT
>CALPVO020000273.1 GCA_943327025.2 Janthinobacterium lividum | reverse complement strand
TCGTACCGACCGGCGCCAAGGCAGTGACGGAAAGTCGCCCGGGAATTGGTCGCCAATCCACCTTGCCAACGGGGTACCTGTCATGACGCAAACCACGAACCGATGGGCACCCCCACCACGCTGCGGGCTACTGCTGCTGTTGGCCTTGGCCGGGCCCTTGACGGGATGTGCCACGGCCACCCGCGCGCCCGCCATGGCCGTGTCCGCCGAAGCCGTCGCCGGCATACCGGTACCGCCGGCTCTGAAATACAACATCGTCATTGGGAAGGTCAGTGGCGGCCAGGAGACGCATGCCCTGTGGATGTCGAAAGTCGGCAACGAAGAGTTCGCGCGAGCCCTGCACGATTCGCTGGCCGCCGCCAACCTGCTCGCGACAGGGCCGAACGCCGGGCAATACGTTTTGGTAGCGGACTTGCAACGACTGCGGCAACCGGCCTTCGGCGTGAAATTGCAGGTGACGGCCGTGGTGGACTACAGCCTCAAGGAAAGAGCGTCCGGGGAAACAGCGCTGCAAACCCAAGTGGTCACTCCCTATACGGCCGACCTCGGCGACGCCTTCCTCGGCGTAGAGCGCCTGAAGGTGGCTAGTGAGGGCGCCATCCGTACCAATATCGAGCGCCTCATCCGCGAACTGGCGGAGAACTTCGAGGGCTCGCCACCCCGCTGAGCCCCCAACGCGGACCGACCTAGCGCCCATATTCTGTAAACAAGAATCATTCTTATTGACGAATACGAATGATTCGTATTAACTTCAATCCCCGGAAGCCAGTCAGTTCCTTGGATTGCCACGATGCCTTACGCCCGCCGCGCTTGGAGCGCCACCCTAGCCTTCGCCGTCATTGCCGCCCCCCCCGGCCTGGCGCACTCCGCCGTCAAGTCTGCGCCAACGGCTCAAGAGCCCTCCAGCCAACCGCTGGCGGAAGTGGTTGTTGTGGGCAATCGCAGCCAGCGGATGCAAGTTCCCGGCGCCGCTGACCGACTGGAACGTGCCGACCTCGAGGGCGCCCACGTGCTTTCCGTGAACGAAGCCTTGCGCAAAGTTCCCGGCGTCTACGCCCGCGATGAAGAAGGACTCGGGCTACGCCCCAATATCGGGTTGCGTGGTCTGAACCCGACCCGTTCCGCGAAAATCCTGCTGCTCGAAGATGGGCTACCGCTGGCTTACGGCCCCTACGGCGACAACGCTACCTACTACCACCCCCCTGTCGAGCGCTTCGAACGCATCGAGGTCCTGAAGGGCTCGGGGCAGATCTTGTTCGGGCCACACACCGTAGGCGGTGTCATCAACTACATCACGCCTGCACCACCCACTACCCTCGGTGGACGCTTCAACCTCACTGGCGGCACGAATGCCTTCCGTCAGGTGCATGCCGAAGTGGGCAACACCTTTCAGTTACTGCCCTTGGGCGACACCGGCCTTCTGCTCAACGGCACTTGGAAACACAGCGACGGAGCACGGGAGCGCACCGACCTCGAACAAGGCGATGTTGGCCTCAAGCTGGTCCAATCCCTCTCAGAAACCCAGCAGTTGACGCTACGGCTAAGCTCCCTGCGCGAAGATTCGCAGGTGAGTTATAGCGGCTTGACGCTGGCCGAGTACCGACTGAATCCTCGGGGCAACCCCTTCAACCACGACCGCTTCACGTTGGACCGTCAGGCTGTGTCCGTCACCCACGGCTGGCAAATGGCTCCCAGCACAACGCTCACCACCTCGGCGTACTACACGGCTTTTCATCGCGACTGGTGGCGGCAGTCCAGTAACAGTTCGCAACGCCCAAGCGATGCCAGCGACCCGGCTTGCGGTGGCTTGGCCAACCTGAACACCACCTGCGGCAACGAAGGGCGCCTGCGCGACTACAGCACGCTCGGCCTCGAGCCGCGGCTCGCCTGGACAGGCACCCTCGGCAGCCTGGCAGTAAACGTGCAGGCAGGCGCACGCTTGCACCGTGAAACGCAGGACCGGCTGCAGATCAATGGCGACACGCCCACCTCACGTACCCCCGGAACAGGTGTCAACGCCGGTCTGCGCGAGGACAACTCCCGCGACGTGATGGCGCGCAGTGGCTATCTGCAGGTGGCACTACGGGCCGGGGCGCTGAGTGTGGTGCCCGGCATCCGCTACGAACACATGCGCTTTGCGCGCAGCAACCAGCTGAACCATGCCTACGGCAGCACCACCGTGTCTCAAGTGATTCCCGGCCTCGGGCTCCTCTGGCAAACGAACGAGAAAACGAGCTGGTTCGCGGGCCTACACCGCGGCTTCTCACCCCCTCGGGTGGAAGATGTGGTGACCAACGCCGGCGGCACGGTGGACCTGAGCGCGGAGCGCTCTTGGAATAGCGAACTCGGCGTTCGCACCCAGCCTGCGCCCGGCGTCTCGCTGGAAGCTACCGTCTTCCGCATGGATTTCGCGAACCAGATCGTCCCGGCAAGTGCCGCTGGCGGTGCTGGCGCGACGCTGACCAGCGCAGGCCGCACGCTGCATCAAGGCGCTGAATTGCTCGCCACCCTCGACCGCTCCAACCTCTTCGGTAGCGGCTGGAATGGCTGGACCCGCCTCGCTTGGACGTGGCTGGAGGACGCCCGCTACCTCGGCGTGCGCAATTCGACCATCAGCGGTTACACCTCCACCTCCGTCAGCGGGCATCGGCTGCCCTATGCGCCACGCCATACCGGCACGTGGTCTGTGGGTGTCGATAGCCCCACTGGCTTTGGCGCACAAGTGGAGCTGGCCCATACGGGAGCGATGTACGGCGATGACCTCAACACCGTCGCCATCACCGCCGATGGCCAGCGCGGCCGCCTAGCCGGCTACACGGTAGTGAATCTGGCGGCCAATCAGGAACTGCTGCAAGGCAAAATGCAGGTCCATGTGGCGGCGAAGAACTTGCTGGGCCGCGAATACATTGCCGACCTCTCGCGCGGCATCCTGCCCGGCGCGCCGCGCCAACTGCAGGCGGGGTTCTCCTTCCACTGGTAAAGCCATCTTTCTGCTGCGCGCCGTATGATGCGGCGTCATGAGCCAGTTCATTCTCGCCCTCGACCAGGGCACCACCAGTTCCCGTTCCATTCTGTTCGACCACCACGGCGGCATCGTTGCCGTGGCGCAGCGGGAGTTCACCCAACACTTTCCGGCCTCTGGCTGGGTAGAACACGACGCGCAGGAAATCTGGGCCACGCAAGCGGCCACCATCACGGAAGTACTGGCCAAAGCGGGCGTAACGCCGCAGCAGTTGGCCGCCGTGGGCATTACCAACCAACGCGAAACCACCGTGGTGTGGGACCGGCGCACGGGCGAACCCATCCACCGCGCCATTGTCTGGCAGGACCGCCGCACTGCCGACACCTGCAGCGCCTTGGTGGCCGCGGGCCATGAGCCGGCGGTCACCGCAGCGACCGGCCTGCGGCTGGACCCGTATTTTTCCGGCACCAAGCTGGCGTGGATTCTTGACCACGTGCCGGGTGCGCGCGAACGTGCCGAACGTGGCGAACTGGCCTTCGGCACCATCGACAGTTGGCTGGTGTGGAACCTGACCGGCGGCGAACACCATGTCACCGACGCGAGCAATGCCAGCCGCACGCTCCTGCTGAACCTGCGCACCGGGGAGTGGGACCCTGCCATGCTCGCGCTGCTGCGAGTGCCGGCCGCCGTGTTGCCGCAAGTGGTGCCTTCTTCGCTGGACGCGCAATGGAGCGGCCCACGGCCACAAGCACGCATTAGTGGCTGCCTCGTGCCCATCACAGGCATAGCCGGCGACCAGCAAGCGGCCTTGTTTGGCCAAGCCTGCTTCACGCCGGGCATGGCGAAGAACACCTATGGCACCGGCTGCTTCCTGCTCATGAACACCGGTAGCCAGCCCGTGGTCTCGCAGCACCGCCTGCTTGGAACTGTCGGCTG
>CALPVO020000272.1 GCA_943327025.2 Janthinobacterium lividum | reverse complement strand
TTCGAGCCTGCAGCCAGCAAATGGAAGCGACGGTTGGTGCGCTCAGGCATACCCTCACCCGCGAACATGCGGATGGGGTCTTCTTCTTCGCGGCGGTACGGGTAAACACCGGCGGTGTAAGGGTAGGCGCCCGGCAGGTTCTCCTGCAGCAGGAAGTTCAGCAGATCGCCCCAGCCTCGGTACTTCGGCACGGCCAACTTCGGCACCACGTTGTGGCTGAGCGTACCCGTGTAGTTGTCACCGCGCACCTCCTTGCCACGCACCATGTACGTGTATTGCTCTTCGGTGGCACCACGAGCACGTTCCGGCCAGCCCTTCAGCAGCTTCACGCCTTCCGTGCCAATGGCCTCGAGCGCGTCGTTGTAGGCACGGCGGAGCAGCCCCAAGCCTGCATCCATCGTCGCCAACTGCGCGGCCGTATAGGCTTCAAGCGCTGCCGGGCGTTCGCTGTCGCCGAGAGTGCCGAGCGTTTCCCACACACCCTGCGCACGCGTCGCGGCAGCCGCAGCCTTCTCGGCGCCGGTGTGCGCCTGACGGCCACCCTGGGCAATCTCGGCCAGATAACGCACGCGTTCACCCGGCACCAGCGCCGCGCGCTTCGGCGCGGTCAGTGGCGCGAGGCCTTCGACCTTCCACGGCTGCAGGTTGCCCCACTTCGCATCCACGCGCTGCATCAGCGCTGCGAACAGGCAATTCACACCACCGTCGTTGAACTGGCTGGCGATGGTGGGGAAGACGGGCACTTCGGCGTCCGGCAAACCGAAGCGGTCCGGATGGTTGCGCTTCCACTGCTTGCGCACATCGCGCAGTGCGTCTTCGGCACCGCGCTTTTCGAACTTGTTCAGCACCACGAGGTCCGCGAAATCAATCATGTCGATCTTCTCGAGTTGGCTGGGTGCGCCGAACTCGGAGGTCATCACGTACATCGACAGGTCTACCATGTCGACAATCTCGGTGTCGCTCTGACCAATACCAGCAGTCTCCACGACGATGAGGTCGAAGCCCGCGTACTTCAGCAACTGGATGCAGTCCTTGAGCACAGCGCTGGTGGCCATGTGCTGACGGCGCGTGGCCAGCGAGCGCATGAAGATATTCGGTGCGGTGAGCGCGTTCATGCGGATGCGGTCGCCAAGCAAGGCACCCCCCGAACGACGCCGCGTCGGATCCATGGCCAGCACGGCAATCTGCCGGTCCGGGAAGAAGCGCACCAACCGGTTCAGCAGTTCGTCGGTCAGCGAACTCTTGCCTGCGCCACCGGTGCCGGTAATGCCCACCACCGGCGGATGACGCAGCGTCTGCCCCGCCTCAACGCGCAGCGCCGACACTTCGGCACCTTCGCCTTCTTCAAGCACCGAGATGGCGCGCCCCAGCGCGCGATGGTCGGTGGCACTTAGCGCTTCGCCGGCATAAGCAGGCTTCGGCCAGGCACGAACGCGTTTGAACACGTCTTCGATCATGCCGTTCAAGCCAAGGCGCATGCCGTCGTCAGGCGTGTAAATCTTCTCTACGCCGTGCGCTTCCAGCATGGCGATTTCATCGGGCGCAATGGTGCCGCCGCCGCCAACGACAATGCGGATGTGCTCGGCACCCTGCTCACGCAGCATGTCGACCATGTACTTGAAGTATTCGTTGTGGCCGCCCTGGTAAGTAGAGCAGGCGATGCCATCCGCGTTTTCCTGAATGGCCGCGCGAACGATTTCCGCTACCGAACGGTTGTGCCCAAGATGGACCACTTCCGCACCGTGCTGCTGCAACAAGCGGCGAATGATATTGATTGCCGCGTCGTGGCCGTCGAACAGGGAAGCTGCGCTGACGAACCGCAGGGGCGCGGTCTCGACACGGTCAGCAGGAGTATTCTCGGGGGCGGCGGACACAGACATGGCGCTACTCACAAATTCGATGGGCAACAAATTCGATGGGCAAGAGGGCAAAAAGCCCTCGTCGAAAAATAAAAGCTTTACTCAGTAGTAACGCCTTTACTGGTGAGTATACTAGCCATCCAGTACAGGTCAATGACATCTCCCCAACCCATGACCAGCCCGGACAGCCGCTCGCCCGCCGACTCCCCCTGGAAGCCCAGTGGCGACCGTGCGCGCGACCGCGCCATGAAACGCGATGCCGTCATCCGGGCCGCCGCGCGCCTGTTCCGCGAACGCGGCTACCACCGCACCTCTCTCGACGACCTCGCGCTGGCACTGAACGTTACCAAGCCCACGCTTTACCGGTACGTGGAGAACAAGGAAGAAATCCTGTTCGAGTGCTTTCGGCTCGGCGTGGAACGCATCCTCGCGGCGCTGCACTCACCGCCCCCAGAGGCCACCACGGCCCGCGAGCGGCTGCGCGCGCTGGTGCTTGGCTATGTCGGCGCCATCACTTCCGAATTCGGTTGGTGCATGGTGCGCGCCGAAGACCAAGACCTCGGCCCGGAGATGAGTCAGGCCATCAAGGCCGCCAAAACCGAAATCGACCGTGGCATTCGTGGATTGGTACGGGATGGTATCGACGAGGGCACGTTCCGCGACCACGATCCGAAGATGGTGGCCTTCGCACTAGCCGGCGCGCTGAACTGGATTACCCACTGGCATCGCGAGGATGCGGCGCTGACCCCCGACGAAATCGCCGACCGTTTCTTTGCGCTGTTCGACGGTGGCCTGAGCGCCACCTGATCCGGACTTGTATTTTTTGCAATGCACAAATAGTCTGTTTCCCCCTTCAGAACGACTACCACCCACCACCACCTCCCCGAGGACGCCGTCATGAGCACTGAATCCATCGTCATTCTCGCCGCCAAGCGCACGCCCATCGGCAGCTTCCAAGGTGTGCTGTCGGCCGCTACGGCTTCCCAACTCGGCGGTGCCGCCATCAGCGGTGCGCTCGCCGCCAGCGGCCTTGCGCCGGAGCTGGTGAACGAAGTCATCATGGGTTGCGTGCTGCCCGCCGGCCAAGGCCAGGCCCCGGCACGACAGGCGGCGCTGAAGGCCGGCATCCCCGATTCGGTGCCGGCCACCACTATCAACACGATGTGCGGCTCGGGCATGAAGGCCGTGATGATGGCCGCCGATGGCCTGCGCAGCGGCGATAGCGACTTCGCCGTCGCTGGCGGCCTTGAGTCCATGACCAACGCTCCCTACCTGCTGTTGAAGGCGCGCGCCGGCTATCGCATGGGCCACGGCGAACTGCTCGACCACATGTTCTACGACGGCCTGCAGAGCCCCTTCGACGGCAAATTGATGGGTTGCTTCGGTGACGCCACGGCCGCCAAGTACGGCTTCACCCGTGAACAGCAAGATGCCTTCGCCGCTGAATCCGTGCGCCGCGCGCAAGCTTCAGTGGCCGAAGGCCGCTTTGCCGCAGAAATCGTCCCGGTGACCGTGAAGGGCCGCAAGGGCGACACCGTGGTGAACGTCGACGAAACGCCGGGCGCCTGCGACCTCGCCAAAATCCCCACGCTGAAGGCCGCCTTCAGCAAGGACGGCACGGTGACGGCCGCCAGTTCCTCGTCCATCTCCGACGGCGCCGCTGCCGTGGTGATGGCCCGCGCCAGTGCCGCTGCTGCGCAGGGTCTGCAACCGGTGGCCCGTATCGTTTCCTACGCCAGCCATGCCAATGCGCCGGAGTGGTTCACCACCGCCCCGGTGGGCGCGCTGCAGAAGGTGCTCGCCAAGGCCGGCTGGCAGGCCAGCGACGTGGACCTCTACGAAATCAACGAGGCCTTCGCCACCGTCGCCATGGCGGCTATTCACGACTTGAAGCTCGACCATGCCAAGGTGAATGTGAATGGTGGTGCTTGCGCGCTGGGCCACCCGGTCGGCGCGACCGGTGCCCGCATCCTCGCCACGCTCATCTCCGCCCTGCAAGCGCGCGGCGGCAAGCGTGGCGTGGCGGCGCTGTGCATCGGCGGCGGCGAG
>CALPVO020000271.1 GCA_943327025.2 Janthinobacterium lividum | reverse complement strand
CGTTTGCTGCACGCCGTTGAACGCAGAACGTGTGCCCAGGAACTGCAGCCGCAGCGCTTGCCCAGGCCTGCCATCGACCACGCTTAGCGAGGCCTGCACTCCCGCGGGCGCACGAATACTCCAGTCGAACGGCGGCAAACCCGGCGCGGTTTCAAACCCGCCGTTCACCACGCCACCCGCAGTAAGCGGCCTTGCCGCACCAGCGCCACCCAACGTAGCCCACTGGGTGTGCGCTTCTGCCCAGCGGCCATCGGCCACCAAACGCCCCAGCCATGCAGCGGCCTCTGCGGGCGAAAGGCCGGGCAACTGCGAAAGCAAAGCATCTACATCTGTAGACGCAGGCGCCTTCTGGGCGTAGTGCGCCAGAAAAGCTTCGCGCCACGGCGGCGCAGCGGCCAGTATTGGCTGCATGGCACTGCGCACGGCGGGCTCTTGCAGCCGCGCCGTCCACTCTTCGAACCAAGCCGCGCCTTCGTCTGGCGCTTGCCGCAGCAAGCGGTCTTGCAGGGGCAAGGCACGCCGCCACTGCCCCGCCGCTTGCGCTTGCTCGGCCAACCAACGCCGCGCTGTCAAATCGCCGGGCGAGCGCTGCAATGCCTGGTGCATCAGCCCCACGGCCCGTGCTTCCTGCCCCTGTGCCGCGGCCACCAGTGCCAGCACGCGGTAGCCTGCGCCATTCATGGGGTTTGCCGCCGCCGCTCGGCGAGCCATCGCTATGGCTGGTGCATGCTGCCCCAGCGCCCAGTTCAATTCAGCCACCGAGCCTATCGCCATGGGGTGGTCCCCACGCACTTGCAGTGCTGCGGGCGGGTCCAAATAGGCCAAGTCGTCGCCCACGGCCCAACTTACCGCGCGCACTGCTGCCACCACTACTAGGCCCGCCACCAAAGCGAAACCCAGCACGCGCGAACGCGGCTGGGTATGCCAGAAGACCAGCGATGGAGGCCGCAGCGCATTCACGGTGGCGGCCGCTCCGTACGCAGTGCACCGCGAGGCGAGCCGTTGCCATAAGCCCCATACGAAGCACCGTAGTATTGGTGGTCCGCGTACTCGTAGCCGTAGCCATAAGCCACCGCACCAGCGTCGAACTTCACCAACACAGCGCCCAACACATTGGCGCGCGCACCGGCCAGACGCTTCAGCGAAGCCCGCGCGGTACCTATGCGGGTGGCACCAGCGCCCACCACCATCATCACACCGTCCGCCAGCCCCACAATGGACGGCACGTCCGCCAAGCCCAGCAGCGGCGGGCAGTCGATGATCACTTGGTCGTATTCAGTGGCGATCTGCTCCACAAAAGAACGGAACCGCACGGAGGCCAGCAGCTCTGCCGGGTTCGCCGGCATGGGCCCGGAGGTGACCAGCGTCAGCCCCTCCTGCGGGTGGTGAACCAACTGCTCCAGCGTTGCCTGCCCGGTCAGCAGCGTGCTCAAGCCACGTTCGTTATCCAAGCCGAAACGCGTATGCAGCGAAGGCTTGCGCAGGTCTGCGTCTACCAGCAGCACGCGCAGGCCACTCTGGGCAAACTGCAGCGCCAGCACCATGGACGAGGTGCTCTTGCCTTCGCCGGCCGCCGAGCTAGTAACCACCAGCACGCGCGGCGCACCGCTTTCGGTGGCGTACTGCAGCGAGGTGCGCAGCGAACGGTAGGCTTCCGCCAGCGAACTGCGCGGCGCCGCCAAAGCATCGGCGAACTCGTCTTGCGGCACGCGTGGTACCAAGCCCAACACCGGCAGCCGCAACTGGCGTTCGATGTCGTCCGGGGTCTTCAGCGTGTCGTCCAGCTTTTCCAGCAGCAGCACGAAGCCCACACCAAGACCTAAGCCCAGCAGCAAGCCCAGTAGCAGGTTGGTTTGGAAATTCGGCTTGAACAGCCCACCGCGCTGGGCCGGGTCCAGCATGGAGATGTTGTTGGCGCTGGAAGAGCCTTCCACGCCTATCTCTTTGTAGCGCTGCAGCAGGCCATCATAGAGCTGGCGGTTAGTGTCCGCTTCGCGCTTCAAAATATTGAACTGAATACTGCGGCCCTGCAGTTGCAACAGCTCGGACTGCACCTTGCCTATCTGGCGCAGCAACAGCGTTTCGTTGGCACGAGCCGCCCGCGCTTCGCCCTGAGTGGCACGCTGAAACGCGCCGCTCTCGTTGGCCATCTGCTGCTTCACCTCGCGAATGCGCAGCGCCAGCTGCTGCATCTCGGGGTAGTCCGGCTTGTACTGCGCCTGCTTCGCTTCGTAGTCACTTTCAAGGTCCGCCAATTTCTGGCGCAACCCTTCAATCACCGGGCTCTTCAGCGAATCCAGCGACACACCGGCCTTCGAGTCGAACTGTTCCAGTTGTGCCTCGGCCTTGATGCGGGCCGCCTGCACGGTGGCCAGTTCGCTGTTCAGCGACTCCTGCGTCTTGCGCACCAGCCCCATGGTCTCGTCGAGGTTCGCTATGTTCTGCTTCTGCGCATAGCCAATCAGCGCGCGTTCGCTGTCTTCCAGCTTCAGCTTGGTCTGCTGCAAGCGGTCTTCCAGGAACTTGCGCGCAAAAGCCGTGTTGTCCACGCGGCGGTCCAGGTTCGCCTGCATGAACGCAGCCGCTACGCCATTGGCGATACGCTCCGCCAGGACCGGGTCCGGGCTGACAAACCCAATTTCCACCACACGCGTACGGCGCACCGGGTTGACTGTCAGGTTCGCCTGCACGGCACGCACGGCCGCAGCTTCGCGCACCTCCAGCGTTTCATCGGCCCAAGGCGCAGCTTTTTCACTGCGGAAGAAAGCCAACACCGAACGCCAGCCACGCGGCTGATGCAGCGCCTTCTGGAAAGCTTCGTCGCCCACCAGCGCCAAGTCGCGCACGGCACGCAGGGCTACAGAACGGCTGCGCAACAGTTCGGACTGCGTACCAATGAAGTCGCCACTCGGGTCCATCACTTCGAGGCTGTCGGAAGTGACAATGCGCAAGGCACTGGACTCGATCTGCACAGTAGCGCTGGCACGGTAGAGCGGCGTGGCCAGCAAGGTGTAAACCAGCGCCATGCCCAACACCAGCGCCGCCACCAACAGCACCTGCCGGTGGCGCTTCAGCACCACGCGCCACAGGTCGCGCAAGGACACGAGGTCGTCGTCCTGCTCGGGCAAGCCGTTGCCCGGACCTGGGCCCAAACTCGGGCCAGGGCCGCGACCCGGCGCGCGCAAACACTCAGGGGCCACGGACATCAGTAGCCCCTCATGAACACGGAAAACAGCGGATAAAGGCTAAGGAAATCGCGGTAGTTGGCACGGATGCCCGAGTAGTCCACCACCACGGTGTCACCGCCCAGCAGTTCCGGGTCCACCATGCGTCCGGAGCGAATCTGGCGAATGTCGAAGGCCGCGGCATAGCGCTGGCCGTCCACCACGCGGAACACCACGCAAGCGCCCGGGTTGGCCATCTCGTCCAGCCCATGGGCCGTGGCTATCATCTGCAGCAGCGAAGTGCGGCTGGTGAGCGGATAAACACCCGGCTGGCTTACGGCGCCCTCCACCGTTACGCGCTGGCTCAAGTATTCTTTCACCCGCACCGAAACGCTGGGGTTCTGCAGCATGGCTGCTTGCAAGCGGGTGGCAATCTCCTGCTCCAGTTCGGCAGTGGTCTTGCCAGAAGCCACCACGCGGCCCACCAGTGGCAGCGAGATTTCACCGTTTTCTTCCACGCGCATTTCACGCGTCAGGTCTTGTTCGCGGAACACATCGACGGCCACCACGTCCATGGGGCCCAGCCGGTAGACCGGCGGACCCTCGACAGCACGGGCCGGTAGACGGTCTAGCGATTCGCGTGGCGCCTGCGTGTTCGCCGCGCGCACGGAAGCGGGGCCTATGCCCGCGCTAACGCAGCCGCCAAGCGCCAAGCAAAACAGCGGCACCAGCAGAAGGGAACACTTACGCAT
>CALPVO020000270.1 GCA_943327025.2 Janthinobacterium lividum | reverse complement strand
CACCTTCGGTTTGGTAAGTTCGTAGAACTCCTGCCAACGTGGGCGACGCGGTGGCGCGATAGTTTCGCCGGTCACGTGCGCGTCCCTTCTTGGGGCCACAGATACCGGGCCAACGCCACCATCGACAGCAGCAACAGCGCGGCGCCGGCGTTATGGGCAGTGCCGAGCCACAACGGGAACCCACGCAAGATTAGGCTCGCCCCAATGAACCATTGCAGCAGTAGCGCGGCGGCCAGACCCAGCGCGGCGAAACGCAGTTGTGCCGATTGCGCCCGGCGCCAAGCCAGCAGCGCCAACCAGCCCAATAGCAGCGCCACTACCACGGCACCGACGCGGTGCGTGTAGTGGATGGCGGTGCGTGCTGCCGTGGACAAGACGCCGCCTTCATAGTCGACGCCGAGCCCGCGCCACAGCACGAAAGCGTCGCTGTAGTCCTTCTCGGGCCAGTAGCTGCCTTGGCAGGTCGGGAAATCCGGGCAGGCCACGGCCGCATAGTTCGTGGAGGTCCAGCCGCCGAGGAACAACTGCACCAGCAACACGACAAACCCGGCGACCCACCAGCGACGTACCTGACGTTCGGCGGCTTTGGCCTCGCGGCGTTCCGGTGCCAGCGACAGCCACCACAGCAGGGACAGCGTCATTAGGCCGCCCAGCAAGTGCGTGGTGACGATGATCGGCTTCACCTTCCACAGCACAGTGAGCGCGCCGAACGCGCCCTGCAAGATGACGATGGCGAGTACTACCCAAGGCAACACGCGCGGCTGTGCGGGTTCCCGGCGGTTTCGCCAGCTGAAGATAGCCAGCCCAATGATGATGATTCCGAGCGAGGTGGCGATGTAGCGATGCACCATCTCGTTAAGCGCCTTCTGATAATTGAAGGGCTTCAACGGCGTGGCAGCGTTGATGGCATCCACGTCCTGTACCTGCGCCGGATGCAGTTCGCCATAGCAGCCCGGCCAGTCCGGGCAGCCGAGCCCGGCATCGGTCAGGCGTACCCAAGCACCGACCACAACGACGATGAACGCCAATGCGGTGGCGCAAAGTGCGGCACGACGGAACCAGACGAGGCCAGTGGAAGTTTCGCTAGAAGCTTTGACGTTGCGCATGGAGGTTCAGCCGATGGAAGACAGGCCAAGCAACTTCTTCAGGTCCTTTTGCAGACCCGGGCTCTCGAAGTTGGCGGGATAGTGCAGCACCAGATTGCCGAGCGGGTCGGTGAGGTAGAGACGTACCCCGCTGGTGCCGCTGGCTTTGGCCAGTGCGGTAGCCAATTCGGCCGCCGCGGCGGTGTCGAGGCTCACCTGGGTGAGCCCCTGTCCGCTGTCCTTGGCGGCAGCCGGTAGCGGCGCTGTGGTACCACGTGTGAGCAATAGGCGCGTTACGCGGCTGCTATCGCCCTTCAGGAGAGTACGCACTTGGCGGATACGGTAGAGCATGTCACCACAGGTGGCATCGCACTGCTCGGCCACCACGGTCAGCGCCCACTTGCCGGGGACCAACACGCCGGCCGGCATGGGCTGCGCGGGGCTGACGAGTTCGCCGTGGTTGACGCGGCCTTGCGGGCCAGCGCCGAAGCGGTACAACAGCGAAGCGATGAGCATGGGGCCGAAGAATAGGCAGGCCAGCAGCACCAGCATGCGGCGCGAGCGGGCTTGGGCAGCGAGGTCGATGGGGGGTTCGTTCGACATGGTTCGGCTCACTCAGTTTTGGGCTTCAAAGCGGTCCAGCCCCACAGCAACACCAGCGTCACGGCCAGCGCCCACCACTGGATGGCGTAGCCGACATGGCGTTCGGGGCCGAAGGACAGGGTTGGCGCATCCTCACGGACAAAGCCATCCAGCTCGGTACCCTCCAGCAGCAGCACGAGAGGGTACACCGGCCTGCCGATGGCTGCGGACACCGCAGCGCCATCAGGATAATTCATGACGCGGGGCCGGTTGTCCCGGACAGCCAAAAGGGGGCCGGTGGATTCGCGTAGCGCGGCCTGTCGGAAATGGTCGAGACGGCCTTGTACGCGTCGATTGGCGCTGCTGATGGCGACGTTCGGCAGGCGGTCACGGGCGTTTCCAGGGAGTGCAACCCAGCCTCGGTCGACCATGAGCGCGCTCCCGTCGGCCAAAAGCAGGGGCGTCAGGACGCGGTAACCGGCCTTTCCGCCATGGGTTTGGTTGTCCAGCAGCACTTGGCTATCTGGCAGGTACGCGCCGCTGGCAAACACCCGCAGAAACTGTGCGGTGGAGGTTGTCTTGGCGCCGGCAGTAGCACTTGTACTGCCACCGGAGTTGGCGTCTGAGTTGGCACCCGTGCTCATGATCGGCGCCGTTGGCAGCGCGACTGGTGCCAGCAAGGCTTGGCCAGCCCAGCGGTCGAGCAGGGTTTGCTTCTCGGCAGCGCGGTTCCATTGCCATTGCCCTAGCCACAGCAGCAGCGCTAGCAGGGGCAGCATCGCCAGCGTGGGGATGAAACCGGGACGGAAGTTCCGGCCGTGGAAGGGGGAGCGCACTATACTGGTGCCTTCTGTTGCGGGGGCCAGAGCGCCCGGAGAAAAAAGTGGAACCGTTTCGTCTTGTCGTCGTACTGATGCTGGTGGCTATCGTCTACAACCTCGGCGCCGCCTTGTTTTCCCTGAGCCGCAGCAACCGTGACGCTGTGGTGGATGGCCGCAAGATGGTGCGGTCACTCACTTGGCGCATCAGCCTTTCGGTAGCGCTGTTCGGCCTGCTGTTCCTGGCCTGGCACTTGGGCTGGGTACAGCCGCACCAGGTGGGTGGGCGCTGAGCCGGGACATTCACCGAATTCCTCAGTGAAAAGGGCCGCATCAGCGGCCCTTTTCCTTTGACTTGTCACATCGCCAGCCGGGGCCGCGTGATTACCCCGGCTGCGACAGGCCTTACAGCCAGTAGACGAAGACGAACAGGCCGAGCCAGACCACGTCTACGAAGTGCCAGTACCAGGCCACGGCTTCAAAAGCGAAGTGGCGTTCCGGCGTGAGATGGCCCTTCATGGTGCGGAACCAGACTACTAACAGCATCAGTGCACCGAGGCACACATGGAAGCCGTGGAAGCCCGTGAGCATGAAGAACGTGCTGCCGTAAACGCCCGTGGATAACTGCAGGCCCAGCTCGGTGTAGGCGTGGTGGTATTCCTCTGCCTGCAGGCCGACGAACACAAAACCCAGCAGGAAAGTGATTGCCAGGAACACGTTCAGCACGCCGCGCTTGCCCGCTTGCAAGGCGTGGTGCGCAATGGTGAGGGTGACGCCCGAGGTGAGCAGGATGAGCGTGTTGATGGCGGGCAGGCCGAGGGCCGGCACGATCTCGTAGGTACCATCAGCGCGCGGGCTGAGAGCCTCCGGGCCATTGGTCGGCCAGCCGCCGGCGTAATCCTGGAACATCACCAGATGTTCCACCGCACCCTTCACGCCCTCACCGGCCAACCAAGGCACGCTGAGTTGGCGTGCGTAGAAGAGCGCGCCGAAAAAGGCTGCGAAGAACATGACTTCGGAGAAGATGAACCACATCATGCCCATGCGGAAGCTGCGATCCACATGGAGGTTGTAGATGCCCTCCTGGTTCTCGCGGATGACGGTACCGAACCAGCCGATAAACAGCACAGCGAGCATGGCAAAGCCGAGGGACAGGATTAGCGAGCCGGCGCCCGCTCCTTCCATGGTGCCGACGGCGCCCAGCATGACCGTGAACAGGGTGACCGAGCCGAAGAACGGCCAAGGGCTCCCGTGGGGGATGTAGTACTTGTCGCCTTGCGGCGCGTGCGTGTTGGCCATCTTCAATGACTCCCTACTCGAAGGTCTGTTCAACTTCAGCGTGCGGCAGCCACTTTGGGCTGCTCGTATATTGCGTAACTCAACGTCACTCGGTCGACATCGGCGGGCAGGTCGCGGTCTACCACGAACCTCACCGGTAGATTGCGCGTCTCTCCCTTGCGGAAGGGCTGCGGT
>CALPVO020000269.1 GCA_943327025.2 Janthinobacterium lividum | reverse complement strand
GCTCGAAGTCCACGTCACGCTGCGAAGTGTTCAACCGCACGTTGATCTGCGGGTGCTTGGATTGAAAATCCGGCAGGCGGGGGATGAGCCAGCGGATGGCAAAGGTGGAGTAGAGCTGGATAGTTAGCACGTCTTGGCGCTTCGGGGTGAGCAGCAGCGCCGTGCTGTCCGCCAGCCGGTCGAAGGTTTCGCGGAGCACCGGGTAATAGGCGCGGCCGGCGCGCGTCAGCTCCACCGCGCGGCTGTGGCGCGAAAACAGCTCCAGCCCCAAGTACTGCTCCAGCAGCTTCACCTGATGGCTAATAGCCGAATGCGACACGCACAGCTCTTCGGCGGCGGCCTTGAAAGAACCATGGCGCGCGGCAGCTTCAAAACTGCGCAGGGCATTCAGGGGCGGGAGCACGCGCCGCATGCAAGGTCTCCGGATGAGAAAAACTCAAGGAAATTCGGTCGGAAACAGTTTGAGTTAGCCTGTGTTTTGCTGTCAACTGATGCAAGGAATTCACCAGCGGAGCCGGTCCATGTCTGAAGTTTCCACCCTGCCGCCGCGCACCGCGCTGGTCTCTGCCGGCGCGGATGGTCTGGGGCGCGTCATTGCCCGCGCCTTGTTGGCGGAGGGCGCCCAGGTCCACGTTTTCGACCGCTCGGCCGAGGCGGTGGCGGCCTTTCTGGCAGAAAACCCCGGCGCCAGCGCCACCGTGGCTGACATCAGTAGCCCTACCGACGTTGAGCTCGTCTTCGCGGACCTGAAAGCCCGCTACGGCCGTCTCGACTTGCTCGTGAACAACGCCGGCATTGCCGGGCCGGTGGGGCTGGTGGAAGACAACGATGTGGGTGAATGGGACCGCTGCATCAGCGTGAACTTGAGCGGCATGTTCTATGTCACGCGTCTGGCTGTGCCGTTGTTGAAAGCGGCCGGCACGGGCGCCTGCATGGTGAATATTTCTTCCACGGCCGGTTTGTTCGGCTGCCCCTTGCGTTCCGCTTACGTAGCCACGAAGTGGGCCATCATTGGGCTTACCAAGACCTGGGCCATGGAACTGGGCCCGCATGGCATCCGCGTGAACGCCATCTGCCCGGGCAGCATCAACGGTCCGCGTATCGAACGGGTGATCGCGGCGGATGCCGCGGAGCGTGGCGTGGATCCTGAAGTGGTCCGGCAGATGTACTACCAGCAAGTGTCCATGCGCGGCTTCGTGGAAGCGGAAGACGTGGCCAGCATGGTGGTGTACCTGGCCAGCCCGGCCGGCCGCATGATCTGCGGGCAAGCACTGGGCATTGATGGCCACACGGAAGGTTTCTCGGCGAACTGAACTGGCAATACCGGTTCCTTTGGAGTCATTCGAATGATGATGCAGGCAGCCTCTTACGCCGCTTTCGGCAAGGCACGTGAAGTACTGGTGGTTGGGCCACGCGAAGCGCCGCTAGCGGGGCCCGGCGAGGTGCTGGTGCGTCTTGCTACTTCCGCTGTGAACCCGAGCGATGTGAAGAAGCGTGCCGGTTCGCAGCCGGCAGCCTTGGCGGGCGGCGACCTCGTGCCGCACAGCGATGGTGCCGGCACCATCGTGGCGGTGGGTGAAGGCGTGGACCCCGGCCGCGTCGGCGAACGCGTGTGGACTTACCAGGCGCAGTTCCAGCGTCGCTTCGGCACGGCGGCGCAGTACGTGGCGCTGGAGTCCCGTCGGGTGGTGCGCTTGCCGCACAACGCTTCGTTTGCTGTCGGTGCTTGTCTTGGCATTCCCGTCATGACCGCACACCGCTGCGTCTTCGCGGACGGCAGCGTGGCTGGCCAATTGGTGCTGGTGACGGGCGGCGCTGGGCGCGTGGGTCGCTACGCTATCCAGTTTGCCAAACACGCTGGCGCGACGGTCATCGCCACGGCGAGCAATGCCGTAGATGCTGCCGAGTGTCGCGAACTGGGCGCTGTCGAAGTGTTCAACCACCGCGAAGCCGGTTGGGGCAAGCAGGTGGACGCTTGGGCCGCAGCGCACCGAACCGCTGGCAAAGTAGACCGCGTCGTGGATGTAGAGTTTGGCGCGAATCTACCCGAAGTGCTTGACTGCCTGCGGGTGGGTGGCGTTATCGCCACGTATTCGTCTACACAGGTGACTGAGCCCAAGCTCCCGTTTTTTCGCATGTTGTACATGGACACCACGTTGCGCATTGTCATCGTGTACGCCATGCCGGAAGAAGCCAAGCAAGCTGCCATCGCTGACATCACTCGCGACTTGGCCGCGGACCGTCTACATCACCGTATTGCGGCGGAAGTGCCGCTGTCGGATATTGCTCACGCCCATGAGCTTATCGAACAGGCGCAGGTGCGTGGCTGCGTGTTAGTCAACTTGCCGGAGTAAGTCATGCGTCGCTCTGCTTTGAAGTTGCAATGGCTGACACCGCTAGTGTGTTTGGTGGTGATGTCTTCCTGGTCGGCCGTCGCAGCTAGCGCCGTCCGCGGCAGCAGCGGGACTAGTCCTCCCCACACGGTTGGTAGCCCGCTACACGTGACTGCAGCGGGCGAAAGCCTCGTTGGTGTCATCGACTCGGTCGTGCCTGGCGTGGGGGTATTCAAAGGCATTCCCTATGCCGCGCCGCCAGTGGGTGCGCTGCGTTGGGCGCCGCCGCAGCCGGCGCAGGCGCGTAGTGGACAACAAGCTGCTACGGCTTATGCCCCGGGCTGCTTCCAGGACAGTTACAACACGGACTGGTACCGACGGGTGGGCGCGGCTTTTGGTGTGCCTGCCCGCCATTTCAGCGACCCGCCCTTCAGTGAAGACTGCCTGTATCTGAACGTTTGGACAACAAGCCTTCTGGCAGCACCGAACGCGCAGCGCGGCAAGCTGCCGGTGATGGTGTGGCTACATGGTGGCAGCAACAAAGGTGGCTGGAGTTTCGAAGCCAACTATCACGGCGCGCGCCTGGCGGCAGCTGGCCCGGTAGTGGTAGTGACTGTCGGCTATCGCCTAGGAGTCTTTGGGTTCTTCTCGCATCCGGAGCTCGCCGCCGCTGGCGTCTCGCCCAACTTCGCGCTGCAGGACCAAATAGCGGCCTTGCGGTGGGTACAGGCCAACATCGGGGCGTTCGACGGCAACGCCGACAACGTCACGGTATTCGGCGAATCCGCGGGTGGTAAGGATATCGGGTACTTGCTGGCTTCGCCGCAGGCGCGTGGGCTTTTCAAACGGGCCATCGTGCAGAGCGGCGGCTTCGAAATGTCCGACCGCGAGACGGTGGCGACCATGGCGGATGCCGGCACCAAGGTGGCGGAGCGTCTGGCGAGCAGTACGCAACTCGACAAAGCATCTTTTACGAATGTCGTTGAAACCGAACTTGCGAACGCCACCCGTTCTGGCCTTTCGCTACTCCGCGCGCAACCTGCTGCGGCGGTATTTGCTGCCGCGAAGGAAGTGCTGCCAGGGCACGACTACACCCCGGTAGTGGATGGCAGCAGCGTCATGGAAACACCGGCACGTGCCATGCGTGGTGCGGTTCCTTACGACTTGTTATTGGGCTTCAATGGCGCTGAGAACCACATGTACGACCGCGGTGATGTGGCAGCGTTCGAGGCGTATATTCGCGGCTGGCCGCAGCCCGTGGCTGAGGCCTTGCTACAGCGTGCGGCGCGTGAAAAAGACGCTCGTCGCGGTCGCGATGTGGTGAACACGTTCATCGACAATGCTTGCTCCGGCTACACCATTGCAGCGGCCGTGAACCGTGGCGAAAAGCAGGCGTGGCTGTATCACTTCACCCGGGTGCGGGAAGGCAAGGGCGGCAAGACCCTGCTGGCTTACCACGGCGCGGAGATTCCTTACGTCTTCGACACGCATGACGCTTGGCTGCCGACCACCGCCGCGGACCGCAACCTGACGAAGACGATGATGCGCTATTGGCTGAACTTCGCGACGAACGGCGACCCCAACGGCCCAGGAGTGATGACGTGGCCGGCGTTCGCTGGCCCGAATCCGCAG
>CALPVO020000268.1 GCA_943327025.2 Janthinobacterium lividum | reverse complement strand
GGCAACACCGTGGACCCGGCGGACGGCTACCGCGCGTTCCGCGGCCGCGACCCGGGCATTGGCGCGCTGATGCGCAAGCGTGGGTTCCCGGTGCCGACGCCCTGAATGCGGGCGGGAGCTAGCTCCCGCCTCTTGATGCTGCAGTCAGTTTTGCGAACTCGCTCCTGGGTAGGAGCGAGTTCAGCAAGTCTGCGGCGGCAGGTCTTCAGGGCGCGCGAACGCGTCGCTGTCGTCTTCGCCTTCGCGGACCACGAGGCAGGGGAAGTCTTTTTCCACCAGCAGCGAAACTTCGCCGGCCTTGCCATCCGCACCAGCCGGCAGGGCCACCGTAGCGCGCATGCCAACCTCGCGCGGGTCTTGCGCCCACGCCGTCGCTTCCGCGCGCGGCCAAGTAACACGCAAGTCGACACCATGGGCGCCGGTCTTCAGTTCCGCGGTGGCGGCATCGCCATCGCCTAGCGCGAAGGCATAGGCCAGCGCCCCACCGAGCGCCGGCATGGATTCGCCGGTTTCACCAGCGGCCAGCAACTGCTCCACTTCCGCGCGCATCAAGCGCAAGCGCAGCGTGTTCGCGCGAATACGCAGCTTCATCCCACGTCCCCGGCAGCCAGACGCGCCACGGCGGCCTTGGCCAAATCGCTGAGGCCTTCGCCACCCGCGGCGGCGTGCGCAATGATGTGCGCGCGCATGGGCGGCGCCCAGAACTTGCGCACATGCCCGGCAACCGCCAGCGGCGCTTCAGCAGGCGTGGCTTCCGCCACAAAGAAAGAGGCGATTTGGTTCACCATCTTCACCAAGTTTTCGGTATCCATCCGTCCTCACTCCACGCTCTCGGCCATCCTTTCGGGATGTGCGTAAATCACATGTCGGCCGGGCCTTGCGAACCCCACCAGCGTCATTCCACCTTCAGCGGCCGCCCGCACTGCGAGGGCCGTGGGCGCGGAAACCGCCACCAACAAGCCTACCCCCAGCGCCAGCCCCTTCTGCACCAACTCGAAGCTGGCACGGCTGGTGGTGAGCAAGTAACCCGCGGCCGGCACCTGCCCGCTGCGCACCACCGCCCCCAGCACCTTGTCGAGCGCGTTGTGTCGCCCGACATCCTCGCGTGCCAGTTGCAGCCCGCGCCCTTCGCCCAAGCCAGGCAGCGCCCAACCCGCGGCGTGCAGCCCACCTGTCAGCCGGCCCGCCACCTGCGCGGCTTCCAGCGCTGCCAAGGAGGCATGCAGTTCTGCCGGCGTTACTCGCCAGCCGCTGCCCATGGCACGCGAGTCGCGCGCCCACGAATCGGCTGTCTCCACGCCGCACAGGCCGCAGCCCGAACGTGCACTCAGGTTCCGCTTGCGGCGAAACACTTCGGCTAGCCGTGCGGTGGGCAGGTCTACCTGCACCGTTGCCAGCGGCTCGTGCAGTGCGCGCTCCGCTTCACCGGCCACCACGCGGATGCCGAGAATTTCCTCGGGACCCGCAGCCAATTGTTCACTCAACACGAAGCCCGTGGCCAAGTCCTCGAGGTCCGTCGGCGTGGCGAGCATCACCACATGCGGACGGCCCGCGAACTCGATGGCCACCGGGGCTTCTTCGGCCACGTGGTCGGTCGTGCCACGCGCGGGTTCACCGGCTCGCCCATCGACTTGTCCACCCACGTGCCCACCCTTCAGGTGGGCAGCAGCAGTCGCCGGCCACCGTTGAACAGGTAGCTCGGCGACTGCGGGGAACTCAGGTGGCTGCAGCATCCGACACGGCCAGCGCCTCGGCACCACGCGCATTGCCCGCGGCCGGCGCTTCGGCATGACGCCGACGCTGCCAGTCCAGCGGTTGCTCAACGCGCACCACCTCGATCGCCGTCACCTTGTACTCGGGGCAGTTGGTCGCCCAGTCGGAGTTGTCGGTGGTGATGACGTTCGCGCCCGATTCCGGGAAGTGGAACGTGGTGTACACCACGCCCGCCGGCACTCGGTCCGTGACCGTCACGCGCAGCACGGTGTGGCCGGTGCGGCTCGTGATGCCCGCCCAGTCGGCCTCGACCAAGCCGCGCGCCTCGGCATCCGCCGGGTGGATCTCGAGGATGTCCTCGTCGTGCCATGTCATGTTCGCGGTGCGGCGCGTCTGCGCGCCCACGTTGTACTGCGACAGCACACGGCCAGTCGTCAGCAACAGCGGGAAGCGGCGCGTGCTGCGCTCGTCCGTCGGCACGTATTCCGTCAAGTAGAAGCGGCCCTGGCCACGCACGAACTGGCCGATGTGCATCGTGGGCGTGCCCTCCGGCGCCTGCTCGTTGCAAGGCCACTGGATGCTGCCCTGCTCGTCGAGCTTGGCGTACGTGACACCGTGGAAGGTGGGCGTCAGACGGGCAATCTCTTCCATGATCTCGGACGGGTGCGAGTAGTTCATGTCGTAGCCGAGCGCCTGCGCGAAGCGCTGCGTCACTTCCCACTCGCCCAGTTCCGGCAACGGCGGTACCACCTGCCGCACGCGCGAGATGCGCCGTTCGGCATTGGTGAAGGTGCCATCCTTCTCGAGGAAGCTGGAGCCCGGGAAGAACACGTGCGCGAAGCGCGCCGTTTCGTTCAGGAAGAGGTCCTGCACGATGACGCATTCCATCGCCTCGAGTGCGGCCGACACGTGGTTGGTGTTCGGGTCGGACTGGGCAATGTCTTCGCCGTGCACATAGATGGCCTTGAAGGTGCCATCCAGCGCCGCCTCGAACATGTTCGGGATACGCAGGCCAGGCTCGGACTGAATCTCCACGCCCCACGCCTTGCCGAACAGCGCACGAACGGCCGGGTCCGACACGTGGCGGTAGCCCGAGAGTTCGTGTGGGAACGAGCCCATGTCGCAAGCGCCCTGCACATTGTTCTGGCCACGGAGCGGGTTCACGCCCATGCCTTCGCCGCCAATGTTGCCCGTGGCCATCGCGAGGTTCGCGATGCCCATGACCATGGTGCTGCCCTGACTGTGTTCGGTAACACCCAGCCCGTAGTAGATGGCGCCACGGCCACCGGTGGCGTAGAGGCGCGCGGCCTTGCGAAGGTCTGCGGCCGGCACGCCGGTGACAGCTTCCATCGCCTCGGGCGAATTGCGCTGCTCGGCAATGAAGGCGCGCCAACGACCGAACGGGCCCGGCTCGCAACGCTCGGCCACGAAGGCTTCGTTGACGAGGCCCTCGGTGACGACCACATGCGCCAGCGAGTTGATGAGCGCCACGTTCGTACCCGGCATCACCGGCAGATGCACGTCCGCTTCAATGTGCGGCGTACGCACCAGTTCGGTAGCACGCGGGTCCGCAATAATCAGCTTCGCGCCCTGACGCACGCGGCGCTTCAGCTGCGAGCCGAACACTGGGTGCGCTTCGGTGGGATTGGCACCGATGACGAGGATGACGTCCGCCTGCATGATGCTGTCGAAGGACTGCGTACCAGCAGACTCACCGAGCGTGTGCTTCAAGCCATAGCCCGTGGGCGAATGGCAGACGCGGGCGCAGGTGTCGACGTTGTTGTTGCCGAAAGCCGTACGCACCAGCTTCTGGACGAGGTAGACCTCTTCGTTGGTGCAACGCGAGGACGTGATGGCACCGACGGACTCGCGACCGTACTTGGCTTGAACGCGCTTCACTTCGCTGGCCGCGTAGTTCAGGGCTTCGTCCCAGCTCACTTCGCGCCAAGCGTCGTGGATGCTGGCGCGAATCATCGGGCTGCGCACGCGGTCCGGGTGGGTGGCATAGCCCCAGGCAAAACGGCCCTTCACGCAGGCATGGCCATGGTTGGCGTGGCCATCGCGGTTCGGCACCATGCGAACGATGGTGTTGTCCTTGGCTTCTGCCTTCAGCGAGCAGCCCACGCCGCAATAGGCGCAGGTGGTCGTCACAGCACGCGTCGGCTGGCCGACTACCTTCAGCGGCTTCTCGGCGAGCGCACCCGTCGGGCAGCTTTCCACGCAGGCGCCGCACGAGACGCACTCGGAGTCGATGAAGGCTTCGTTCTTGCTGGC
>CALPVO020000267.1 GCA_943327025.2 Janthinobacterium lividum | reverse complement strand
GGAAATGTGGAGTTCCCGAAGGGCCTCCGTGCAGGTAATCTGGCTCCTACACTCCGGGTATTCGTTTGTCAGTACAATGTCCGGACAGTATAATTGGTGCCAGGGAGGGTCCCATGTCCGCAGCGATTCCCAAAACCGGTCGTCTCGACGTGCGCGTTAGCGCTCCGGTCAAACAACTACTGAGCGATGCTGCGGCAGCCGCACATAAGAGCGTCAGTGAATTTGTGCTGGATGCCGGTATCGCTGCCGCTAACCAGTTGCTTGAAGAACGGCGGCGCTTCGATCTCCCCGCGGACAAGTGGGCAGCGTTCCAGGCGGCGCTGGAGGCCCCTGTAAAACGCCGTCCGCGGTTGAAGCGTTTATTGAATGAGCCCGGTCTGCTGGGCTGATGGCGAGCGATTACGGGGCGGTACGGAAGCTCGCCCCCTCCGACCCAGTTGCCGGGTTTGATTGCGGCGACGCGGGGCTGAACAACTACCTACAGCGTTTTGCGCTGGCTGCTCAGCGCGCCAATAGTTCGCAAAGCTATGTAGTGCTCGCCGGTGCCGAAATCGCTGGGTTCTATAGCCTTGCCGTTGGCGCCGCTGCTCCGGCGGACGCCACGAGCCGCGTGCTGAAAGGCTTGTCACGGCAACCCGTTCCTGTGATGTTGCTGGCACGACTGGCGGTGGCGTTACCCCATCAAGGGCTTGGTCTCGGGACTGCCTTAATGCGCGACGCGCTGCTTCGAACCGCTGCCGCTGCCGATATCGCTGGCATCCGCGCCCTGCTGGTTCATGCCAAGGACGACGAAGCCCGGCGGTTTTATCTTCGCTATGAATTTGAGCCGAGTCCCACCGACCCGCTGCATCTGTTCTTGCTGCTGAAGGACCTGAAGGCGCTATTGCGCTAATAGCCATTTGAACTTGGGCTATCTTTTCGTTTGACATTAGTGTCAAATAATCTGAACGGTACCTTCTGCCTGTACCCGGACACGCCCGATTTGTCGGCTTCCGTGTTCGGCGTGGACGGTGCTACGGGACGCTCGCTACAAGTATTGATTTGGGAGTTAAGTACGATGGCATTCACGCTCGTCAATGCACGGCCCAGTCCGTTCGGCAGAAAAGTGGCCATCGTTCTTGTTGAAAAGGGTTTGCCTTACGAAGTGGACTACGACTTGCCTTGGGGCGAGGGCACTCGCACGCCGGAGTTCAGTCCGTTGGAGCAGTTGCCCATTCTCGTCACGGAGGCTGGCGAACACATCTACGACTCGGCCTATATCGTCGATTGGCTGGAGCAGCGGTATCCGCAGCCCGCCTTGCTTCCGGCGCAGCTGGAGCAGCGTCTCGAAGCCATGCAGCGGCGGCTGCTCGGCGAGCGCCTGATGGAAATTGCCCAGAACCTCATCTTCGAAATGCATCGCCCCGAGCCCAGTGCTCCTTGGGTAGCCCGGCAGACCCGCAAGGTCAATGGCGGGCTGGCCGCACTGGAGCGGCATTACTCCACGCGTGTCCAAAACGACCTGAACGGCTTCGACCTAGGCGACATAGCCGTAGGCACCAGCTTGCTGCTGTTTGAATTTGCGGTTTCGGCCGGGCTCACAATGCCGATTGACGTGTTGGTTTGGCGTGGGCGCTATCCCGCCATCACCAAATTCCTAGAAGTGCTGGAGCAGCGGCCGTCATTCGTCGCTACGCGTCCGGAGACGATGGTGGTCGATATCGGCTCGACGATCAGCTGATAGAAAAAGCACAACGTCCGTTAAGGCCACGCAGGACGGCTTTGGGCGTCTGGTGCCGTCCCTGCGATAATGGCGCTATGTCCTATCTCCTGCACACCGCCGCGCTTCCGTTCGAGGCTGCGCGGCAAGTGGCTCTCCTGCCGGAGGGTCACCGTTCCCGCCGGCTTCACGGCCACAGCTTTCTCGCGAGCGTACGCACGCCTTTGCCGGCTGGCTGGGCCTCGTTCCCGGGGGGTGAGGTAGGCGACCTTCGCTCGCGTCTGGCGGCGGCGCTGGAGCCGCTGGACTACCGCGACCTGAATACCGTGCTGGCCTGCCCCACGGACGAGAACCTCGCCCGGTGGCTGCGCGAACGCATGGACCTGCCCGAGGCCACTACCTTCGGCATTCAGAGCACACCCGATGAAGGCGTGGACCTCGACTATCGCCAGCAGGCGCACCTGTGGCGTCGTTACCGTTTGCAGTCCGCGCACCGCCTGCCGAAGGTGCCAGAGGGCCACAAGTGCGGGCGGCTGCATGGCCATGGTTTTGAAGTCATCCTGCATGTGCAGCAGGAGTTGGGCGAACGCGCGCTCGGCATCGACTACGACTTGATTGACCAGCACTGGGCGCCTTTGCAGGCGCTGTTGGACCACGCCTGTCTGAATGACATTCCGGGCTTGGAGATTCCTACCAGCGAGATGTTTGCTGCTTGGCTTTGGAATCGCTTGAAGCCAGGCCTGCCTGAGCTACGCTGGGTGACGGTCTACGAGACAGCACAGTGCGGCGCCAACTACGACGGTGAAAACTTCCGTATTTGGAAGGAAACCACTCTGGATAGTGCGCTGGTGCTGCGGCAGGCGCCGGCAGGCGACCCGCGTGGCCGCATTCACGGACACACCTACACGCTCCGGCTGCATTTGAATGCACCGCTGGACAAGGTGATGGGTTGGACGATGGACTTCGGCGATGTGAAGGAGCTGTTCGGCCCCACGTTCCGCGCCCTGGACCACCGGCCGCTTCACGAACTGGCGGGGACGGACCCGGCCACGTTCCAGCCAGATGCCGCGAGCCTTGCGGCTTGGATACGCACGCAAGTAGGTAGCACGCTGCCGCAAGTCGACCGTATCGACCTCTACGAAACCCGCGGCTGCGGGGTGGTGCTGAGCTGGGGTGCCGAAGAGCCCGTGCTGCCCGTTTGACGCCGTAGCCCGCTGTGGGAGCGAGCTTGCTCGCGACTTGCCGGTTTTAGCGCCGGCGACCTAGAAATGCGTTTACCGCCTTTGGGCGTACTGGCATTTCATGCGCTATCGCTGAATTCGCCGTCTTGTCTTCCCGTGTGTCTCCGCTAGCCTGCCCGATGTCTACCATGGAGGGCAGTACATGTTTGCTATCATTGATAGCATATTGGGAAACAGGCAGGGGGCCAATGTGGCTGCCATTACTATTCGCAACCTCGAAGACTCGCTGAAGGAAGGGCTGCGGCAACGTGCGGCCGCCAACGGGCGGAGCATGGAAGATGAAGTCCGGGAGATTCTGCGGACGACGCTGGCGTCGCCCACTGCGCGGGCCGCTCACCCGGCAGACGCCATCCTCGCCAGGTTCTCTGCTTTGGGCGGAGTGGAACTCGAAGTGCCGGTGCGTGCCCCCATGCGTCGCCTACCGGATTTCAGTCGATGATCGTTCTGGACACGAACGTTCTTTCCGAGATGATGCGACGCGAACCGGAAAGGCGTGTGGTCGAATGGTTTCGGCAGATGCCTGCAGCTTCGCTTTACACAACCACCATCACGCGGGCGGAAATGCTGTTCGGTGTGGGTTTGCTGCCGGATGGCAAACGAAAATTGGCACTGGCCTCTGCGGTGGAAGCCTTGTTCGCGGTTGATCTAGGCGGCCGTATCTTGCCGTTCGACCTTGCCGCCAGCGACTGCTTCGCGCCAGTGGCCTGCCGGAGTCGCGCACAGGGTCTGCCCATGTCAGACGCCGACGCGCGCATCGCAGCCATCGCTAGTTCCCGTGGGGGACAGATAGCTACCCGGAACATCGCAGACTTCGCTGAATGTGGTGTTCCGCTGGTGAATCCTTGGGAATTCCCTAGTCGGCATCGCCGACGCTGAACCTGCGGTTCCGGTCGGGGCCTGTTTGGGCTTTCCTCAGCGCCTGATTCAGGCGCAATGTCCCATTTGCGTTGCCTATCGTCCAGATAGAAACAATCGAATTCCGCATGCTCGGCTATCAGCCGATAGTACTTCCCCGAAACTCGGTTTCGTGGATACAAGGAGACATTCCCAT
>CALPVO020000266.1 GCA_943327025.2 Janthinobacterium lividum | reverse complement strand
GGTGAAGTGAATGGGCTGCAACTGTTCGATTGGCGGCCCGTGGCCTTCAATGCTCGTCTTGGCACTCCCCCGGGCTACCGCGGCGACCGCCGCATCACGCCACGCGCGGTACAGAATCTCTCCAGTCTTGGCGGCGGCAGCGGCGTCACCTCGGCGCTTTCCGGTGGCTTCCTGCGCATCTTCAAGGACTTCAAATACCAGCAACTGGGTATTGCCTGCCGCCTTGAACAGGATGTGTGCCAGATGGGCGGCGTGGCACCGGCTCCGGGCGGCTATTATCTGATTGAGGGCGCGGGCTTGCCGCGCATCAATCTCATCGGTTCGCAAGGGCGAGTCGCCTGGAGCAAGCTGCTGCGCCAGCTCGAGCGCCTCGGTCAAGGTGCCGCTTTGGAAGTGAAATAAGCCATGCCATCCGCAGCCGAAGTCATCAACTCATTCAGCAACGGTTCAGCCGCTGCACTGTCCAATGATCAAGAGCGCCACCCACAGCGCGTAAGGAACCCCACCATGAACACCGCCCTCTCCAGCGCGAACCGCAGCTACGGCTGCCACTCGGTCCACCACTCGCTGCCGCGCCGCTTCGGCGCACGTCCGCTGGCCGCACTACCGTTGCTGGCTGCGCTGGCAGTACTTGCTGGCTGCATCAACATCACCATCAATTTCCCGAGTGCAGAAGTGGAACAAGCGGCCGACCGCATCATCGACCAGGTCTATGGCAAGGATGGCGCAGCACAGCGCGCCCCCGCCACTGCAACTCCGGCCACCAAGCCCACCGCACTGCTACTGCAAACCCTCGACCTGCTGGTGCCAACGGCGAACGCCGCGAGCGACGCTAGCGCCGCCGATTTGAACGCCTCGACCCCGGCAGTGCGCGCCTTGACCGCCGCCATGGAAGCGAGGCACCCCTTGCTGGAGCGTTACTACACAAGCGGTGCCGTCGGGCTCGCGGACGACGGTCTGGTGGCACTGCGCGAGCTGTCACTCGTGCCGCTACCGGAACGCAACGCCGTCCGCAAATTGGTCGACGACGAAAACGCGGACCGTGAAACGCTCTACGCGGAAATTGCGCGAGCCAACGGCCACCCCGAATGGCTGGCCGATATTCGCGCCACCTTCGCCGACCGCTGGGTCGCGAAGGCGAAGGCGGGTTGGTGGGTGCGCCGCGCCGGTGTCTGGACGCAGCGCTAGCCCTCAGTCGCGGATGCCGGTCCCGCGCTTGAGCAACACATAGGCCAACACGTACAGACCGGCTACCGTCGCCAGCATGAGGGCGAACGCGGTGCCTACCGGCACGTCCGAATGACTGTAAAAGCCATAGCGGAAGGTGTTGACCATATACAGCACCGGGTTGGCATGCGAGAGGTGCTGCGCCCAACCCGGCAACACGCTGATGCTGTAAAACACGCCGCCGAAATACGTCAGCGGCGTGAGTACGAAGGTAGGAAACCAGTTGATCTGATCGAAGGTCTTTGCGAACACGGCGTTGATGAAGCCACCCAAGGCGAACGTGATGGACGTCAGCACGACAGAGGCCAGGACTAGGAAGGGGTGATCCACGTGAAGATGCGTAAATAGCAGTGTCACGATAGTGACCAGGCCACCCACCAGAAAACCGCGAATGAGCCCGCCGCCCACATAACCCAGCAAGATGACCGAGGGTGGCAATGGCGATACCAGCAGTTCCTCGATGTGCTTGCCGAACTTCGCACCGAAGAAACTGGACACCACGTTGCCGTAGGAGGTGGTTATGACCGCCTGCATGATGAGACCCGGCGCGATGAATTCCATGTACGGAATGCCATCGAAGGCACCCACGCGCTGCCCGATGAGTCCGCCGAAAATGATGAAGTAGAGCGTGGACGTCATCGCCGGCGGCACCAGCGTCTGGCCCCATATGCGAATGATGCGCCCGTACTCGCGACGCAAGATAGTGAGGAAGCCGATGAAGGTGCGCGAGGCGCGCGATTTCCCGAGATTCATGCTGCGCTCCCGGTGGTCTCTTCCTGCCCGATAAGCCGCATGAACAATTCCTCGAGCCGATTCACTTTGTTGCGCATGGAAACGACATGCACGTCCGCTGCTGTCAGCGCCGCGAACACTGCATTCAGGTCCTGATGCTGTGTGAGCTCCACTTCAAGGGTAGTGGGGTCTACCAGTTCGGCACTGGCCACCGGCAATACCGGCACGGCGCCCGACAGCGGTGTGCGCAAGTTCAGCACAAAGGTCTCCGAATGCAGACGGCGCAATACGTCTTGCATGCGGTCATGCATGGCGATACGCCCCTTGTCGATGATGGCGATGTTGCGACAGAGACTTTCGGCCTCTTCCAGATAATGCGTGGTCAGGATGATGGTGGTTCCGGCTTCGTTGATTTCCCGTAGAAACTCCCACATCGAACGACGGACTTCGATATCGACGCCGGCGGTCGGCTCGTCGAGGATGAGCAGCCGCGGCTCGTGGACCAGTGCGCGCGCAATCATCAGCCGGCGCTTCATGCCGCCGGAAAGGCTGCGCGCCATGGCCTTGCGCTTGTCCCACAATTGCAGTTTGCGCAAATACTTTTCGGTTCGTTCCCGAGCCAGCGCAAGCGGGATGCCATAGAAGCCCGCCTGATTAGCGACGATGGTCTGCGGCGATTCGAACATGTTGAAGTTGAACTCCTGCGGCACCAGGCCAATGCAGGACTTGGCAGCCTCGAGGTCCTGATCGGCGTCGATACCGAACACCTTGACGCTCCCGGCGGTCTTGTTCACCAGCGAGGTGACAATGCCGATACTGGTGGTCTTGCCAGCGCCGTTCGGGCCGAGCAAGGCGAAGAAGTCGCCCTCCGCCACATCGAGGTCAATACCCTTCAGGGCCTGGGTTCCGTTCTGGTAGGTCTTGGTCAGACCGCGTAGCGACAAGGCGAGCATGGGAATCCGTGGGCAAGGAGCAGGCGGGAAGGGTAGCCCTCCCCGCCCTCCCCCATCAACCCGTTCGCACACCTACCGCCTCGCGCAGCAACCGGCGCCTGGCCAGACTGGAGCGCAATCCGTCCGTGGCGAGCAGTTGCCAGCCCAAGTGACGCACGGCCTGCAAACCCGTCGCATCGCGCCGTTCCACCGTGGCCAGCATACGGCCCCAAAACTTCGGGTGCGCGCCCCAGCGGGCAAGCACGGCACCCTCCGCCGCGGCCGCCGCCGGTTCCAGCAAGGCCAGAGGCATGCCGCACCAAAGCGCCTGCACGGCCGGGGTCATTCCCAAGGTAAGGGCCGCAGCCAGCCCGCCGCGCTGCGCCAGATGCCAAGCCAGCACTACCGAGGCTCGTACCCAGCGTCCCGGCGCTAGCGGGGTCACCGTTGTGCCGGAAAGCGTGGCAAGAGCTTCACCGACGCCACCCTCTCGTGGCCCGAGTACGCTGCTCCAAAACACCGCATCGCCGAAGCGCAGATCGAACAAGGCGAATGGCGCAGCGGCCAGCGTCGCGCGCTCCGGGGGCAGCAGGCGCAGCAACCGCCCCGCATGGTCCGTCGACAGACCAAAGACCCGCGCGTGGGCACCTGCACTGCCACCCCCCGCCGACACACGCGTAGTGACGCGCTCCAGAAAACCGCGGTTCGCTTCTTCCAAGGCCTGCGCTACGCCAGTGGCCCCCAACATGCCGGCCTGCCAACTCGGGCGTTCTTGGAAAAGCGGCGCCGACGCCGCCTCTTCGATAGCGGCAGCACTCAACCGCCGCACTCGACCACGCGGTGCACTGACCGCTTCCCCCCTCACCGCCACTGCACTGCGTTCCATTTGCTCGCTCCTTGGGTGTGACTGCTTACCGGCGCCGCGGCGCCACCGTCGACAAGTACAGGGGCTTTACCTGCCGCCCGATCCCGTCTAAATTAATTGGTGATAATGTACCAAATTATTGGAAGGGCGCCAGCCCCTCCGGTTCACCAACAGCAAATCAGTGGCAAATCATCAGAAAAAGGAAACACGGGAATGCGCATCAGTGACGACCGCTACAGCCGCGACCGCCTCAAG